>NZ_JBLUOI010000036.1:0-50381 GCF_048059995.1 Metabacillus sp. YM-086
TAAATCCAGAAGGCTCATATGATGTCGATGGTACGATTGTTTCTTATGAATGGAGCATAGCACCAACTATTGGAGCAACGAGCAGCAGTACTGAAAAGTATCCAGAGTTTATTGCTACTTCTAGCCAGTATGAAGTTACTCTTAAAGTTACTGATAACGACGGAGATACGGATACTATTACGAAAACTATAGAAGTTAACATTGCAAAGCTTCAAGCATTTGTTACTCATACAGATGAATGGAGAAATAGATGGGCTGCTGAAGGGTTTAATCCTGATATTAATATGTTTAAAGCGGGTGAAAAGTTTGTTATTGAGTTAACAAGTACACCAGCTGCGTATGTATGGGGATCAATTGATTTAGGGGTAGATATAGGTAAAGTAGAAATTCCTTCCGCAAGTTTTAATCTAGTTTCCACGAGTTCAACGAAATATGTTTGGAGAGCGGAATTGTGGCAGGATAACTTTAAATACATTCCTAATGGCGAGTATTTATTTAACTTTTCTTCCATGCACCCTGTAAATTCACCCTACGTTCAAGCAGATGCAAACTACTTAGTAATGATTAACCAATCTATATACGATGCATTTAAGTTTCATAGAGCTAAATAATTAAAAGGGCAGAAAGCAACCTAACTCCTATAGATCTCTTTAGAACGATTACTCTCCAACTTAGATAATATAGATACCTTGACTATAATTTTAATAAGTATTAATATAAAGGTAACAGAACCCACCACGCCTCTTAACAATGCGGACCAAGGTGGGTCATTTTGTATTTAAGGGGTTATTTCTGTGAATTCTGATAACGATTATATGAAAATTAAACCACCTACTACATATAGAGAGCAAGTAGAAATTTTCCAAAAGAGAAACTTACATATAGAAAATTCAGAATTCGCTGAAAAATATTTACAAAGAGTTAATTACTACAGGTTAAGCGCATATGCAATAACATTCAAAGATCCTTTATGTAAGGAACACTATACAGAAAACTCAACGTTTGAAAAATTAACTTCGTTATATGAATTTGATCGAAGATTACGCCTTTTACTATTAGGAGTTCTAGAAACAATAGAAATATCTTTTCGCACTCATATTTCATATGAGATTGCTCATAAATTTGGTCCACTTGGGTATAAAGATAAAGAGAATTTCATTAAAGAAAAATATCATAAAGAATCCTTAGATGAATTAGAAAATCTAATAAGTAGAAGTCGCAAAGGTGAGCTCTTTATTGAGCACCATTTTAAAAAATATAATGGTAATATTCCTATATGGGCAGCTATAGAAGTTACATCATTTGGTTATATTTCTAAGCTTTATCGTAATTTAAATGAAGACTTAAAAAGGCATATAGCTAAAGTATACTATAATATCCCTTATCTATATTTAGAGAGTTGGTTACAAACACTCTCAAATGTACGAAATGTTTGTGCGCATTATGGACGACTTTATAATAAGAAGCTGACGTTTAGACCACGTTTATTTAAAGAAGATTTAAAAAGGTTTAATAATCAGAAAATATATGCTGCTATTTACATTATTCAAAGATTACTAACAAGAGAAGAGAGTCGGAGATTTATAATTGATTTAGAGGCATTAATCTTGGAGTACGATGAAAACATAGACTTCCTTCATATTGGTTTTCCTACTAATTGGAAAGAGAACTTAATACATCAAGAATGAAAAATGTACAAACTTACCATATTTTATTATGTCCCAATATAAGATATTAATAGCAAATTAACATTTTCATAAACAATGCTGAATAGACTTTATAATAACCTGATAAATCAATGGATCTTCTGGAAAGAATGAAAAATCCCTTTATCAAAGAAATTATTATAAAAAAGTCTCAACCAGCGTTAACGGGTTCCGTTTTAAGGTGCAAACAGGGAAGTACAAATACTGTATCTCCTTGAAAATTTGGTAGTAAACCACACCAATAACCACATAAGAAACCGCTGTCGTTTTGAACGACAACAGCGGTTTTTTTATGTTAAGAACCTTTTCTTTCAATAGCTATCATTAAGAAAAAGGAAACAAGGTAACAAATGAGTAATCCGTTAATTCCAAGGAATTTTGTTAGGATAATTTTAAACCAAGGAAGACGTTATTGATCAATTAACCGATTCCTTCCGTTCATCACTAAATAGTAAGGGATATAGACAGTACATTTATAGATCCAAGATTATTATAGTGTGTGTATAGTAATTTATGATTAATCTACAAACACATAAGATGTTGTTCCTTCTATTTGAGCTATTTCTACAAGATGAATAAATTTAGAAAGTGTTGTTTCTTCCATTAGTTTTGTTACTTTAACTTCCAGCAGTTCATCATAATTTAAAATTTCTGCAAATACTTCACAGCGCTTTCTTTACTGGAACACTTTAACCAATTATTGTAGCATCGATTATCTCAATAGTCATAAATGTATTCATATCGTATCGAACTTTTCATCAATGGATAGCCAAAGTTAAATCTATGGTAGGTACATTTTACGTTCTGAAAACATATCGTACATGAATATAAAGATAAAGAAAATGGATATTTACTTTATGTACTAACTTGTAAACACCCCTAAATAATTCTGCATATCCATACCTCTTCTTGATTTATTAGAAAACTAAATCCATAAGGTAAAATACTTCCGCTATACATACTAGAAGGTATCTCCTGCTAATACCTCCTTTTCTATTCTCTGATAAAATAGTGTCTGTTATAAAAAGATAGGTTCTTTTTAAGTCAATTTCATCACTTTCTTATTTCAGAATTGAGTCCGATAAAAGCTAAATATAAAACAGTCAAAGTTATAAAAAATATACATTCCCAGACAAACAAAGGATCCAAATTATAAATATTTAAATTTATTTGTTATACTTCACAATTCCTTCAAAATTCTACATTATACTTACTATTGTCCTAGTTTTAAAAGTAGGGGAAGACAACCTAGTATATGTGTCATTTAAATGCATGTTTTAGCAGTATATCTTTGAATATCGCAGCTATACATGCATTAATTGTCATACACCTTTTAGTTTATTTCACTAAATCGATAACTTTAAATATAAAGTTTACTTTGTAATCTATGAAAGGGAGTAAAAGAATACAATGATAAATAATATTAATAAAAGCCGAGTAAAAGGTAAAAATAAGGGGATTTTCTTCGTTATTGGTTTTATAGTCCTTATATTCATTCTGTTATTTTTAATACAAATGTTAAATGAAAAGGAAAAAAACACAAGCGGATTACAGCCAGGCACAAAGGCACCAGAATTTAAACTTCAATCAACTCAAGGTGACATTGCCCTAAAGGATTTTAAAGATAAAAATGTTGTTCTTTATTTTTATGAAGGAAACAATTGTCAGGCCTGTATTGATCAACTTGAAGAACTTAACAATAACCTTGATAAATTTGAAAAACTAAATGCAGTTGTAGTTGCTGCTGTTACTGACCCATTGAAATATTCGCAAGAGGTTGCAGATGAAAAAGATATAAAAATCCCAATCATGTATGACCCAAACCACCAATTAGGAGATAAGTATGGTGTTTATAATGTACCAGGAGGAATGGACATGGGCCCAGTAGATACTCATTCTGTTTTTGTTATTGATAAAGATGGGAGTGTAAAGTGGAAAGAAATATCGGTGGATGATATGTATGTTCCTCTTAAGTCGATATTAAATGAGTTGGAAAATCTATGAAATTTGGTCGTGATCCAAGAATATCCCAAATTATTATTTTATCTATATTTTCGTGGATTGGATTAAATTATTTAGAATTTAGAGTAACAACAATACAGATCATCGCAGCCATTTTAACAAGTGTTGTGTTAGAGATTTTATTTACTTATGCAAAAACAAAAAAAATAGTTGCCCCATATAGTGCAATAATTACTGGGTTAAGTACAGGGTTATTATTGCGTGCTGATTCAATTGTTCCATTTGTATTAACAATATTCGTTGCTATAACCTCAAAGCATTTTCTGAAATATAAGGGCAGTCACATATTTAACCCTTCCAACATCGGTATTGTAGTTATTTCATTTGCTTTCCCAATTACTGTCGCAACCGCGCCGCTACAATGGGGATTTTTTTGGGCACTATTATTTATAATTGCAACCGCTGGTACTTATATGGTGTATAAAGTTAAGAGGTTTTCAACAATTGTTTCTTTTCTAGGTATGTTTTTCTTAGCAGGAATTGTTCGAATGATTATTTGGGACAAAACATTTACTTCTATTTTTAATGAGTTTATGTGGGGTGGACTATTAATCTTTACATTCTTTATGATCACTGATCCAAAAACATCGCCAAAAAGTGTTAAAGGACAGATGCTTTTTGGAGTTCTTATTGCAATTCTTGGGCAAGCGATGATCCAAATGCAAATTCATGGGGCATTATTCGTAAGTCTATTTATCATTTGCTTGGCAAGAATATTATTTAAAATTTGGCAAGAAAGAATAAAAGTGAAAACAAGAGAACATTTGGCAACATAGTAAATATCCGAATAACTCTCATCCCCATTTTGAACTTTTAAGTAAGTTTTAAATGGGGTTTTTATTAGCAAGAAATAACTAGTTCTAATTTTCCTGATTAATAAAACACAATCTAGTCTGTAAAGGATACGATCGTTCCATAAAGGTAAAATAAACTTTAAGAAATGAGATATGAAGGCTGAAGAAGGGTATGTGCCATTCTTTAAATAACAGGAACATTTCATTGAAGTCATAAAGAAGGTGAAATAATGTTAAAAAGGATTTTTAAATTATTTATTATTGTTGTGGGTGGAACAATTGGGATATTTCTTATTCCGGATCTCATAACCGCTATGACAGGTGGGATAATGCCCTTATGGATGAGTTATTTAATAGGATTTATTATATTATTCTTTACGATATTTTGGTTGATTAATTCGGGTCTTAACATGATACATTGGATGGAGGAAAAACTATTAAAGGTACCCATAACGAATGTTTTATTTGGAAGCTTCGGTCTTATTTTAGGATTAGTTGTAGCATTCTTAATTACGAGTCCCTTGAAGGCAATGAGTATAGAGTTAGTTAATACAGTTTTTCCAATATCTCTTACTATTTTGTTTGGATATTTAGGATATCAAGTAGGGTCTAAGAAAAGAAATGACCTTGTAAATTTATTTTTATCTATTTCGAATCAAGGTGAAGCTAAAAATACGAAAGTAAATCTGGAAAGTGTAAAGGAACTTGAAAGTAAATTAAAAATTCTAGATACAAGTGTAATCTTAGATGGTCGAATTGAAGAAATATGCAAAACGGGTTTTTTAGAGGGGACATTATTAATCCCACAATTTGTTTTAGAAGAAGTACAACATATAGCAGATTCTTCTGATGTTATAAAAAGAAATCGTGGAAGAAGAAGTCTTGACACTTTGAATAAGATCCAAAAAGAGCCGGATATAAAAGTTGAAATTTATGAAGGTGACTTCAATGGGATACAGGAAGTAGATAAGTTTGTGGAGATTGCAAAGTTACTAAACGGTAGTGTCGTTACAAATGACACAAATTTGAACAAAATATGTAATTTACATGATGTTAAGGTTTTAAGCATCAATGACCTAGCTGAAGCTTTAAAACCAGTTGTCTTACCAGGAGAGAAAATCAATGTCCAAGTAATCAAAGACGGAAAAGATGATAAACAAGCAATTGCCTATTTAGACGATGGTACAATGATTGTGGTAGAACAAGGAAGGGATTATTTAGGTGAATATATTGATGTCTTGGTAACTAGGATTTTACAAACCTCAGCAGGAAGAATGATTTTTGCTAAACCAATAATTTAAGGGTTTCACTTTTAAACTTTTGAGTTATTCATACTTGTAATGAATTGAATGCACCCTATAAAATGGCGAGGAATTAATAATCCTTCGCCATTTTGAAGTATCGGGTTTGAAAATCTCTACTAAGAGAAAGTTTTCTTATAGATTCCATCATAATAGCACCTACGGTTTATTCCTTCTTTTTCCTTATATCTTGTTTTCGCATAATGCGAGCAAACCCTATTTGCTTTGATTTTCCATAATTAAAAAAGTAAATGCTTCACCTATCGCAACCACTAAAGCAATAATATACAGTAATTCATCCATTTTAATCTTTCCCCCCTATTCTTAAGAAATAAAATAAGGAATTATTAAAAACAATCCTGCAGCTAATACTGCCGCTAATATATTGTAGGGAGTCATTGCCTTAACGTATTTCATATGGTCTGCCTGTGCGGCGCCCGCAGACATTGCAGTCATACCGGATACGGGAGAAGTGACATCTCCAAAAGTCTCTCCTGAAAAAACAGCAGCTACAGCAAGAGGAACACTCCCTCCAGTTGTTACAGCTAAAGGGATTGCAATTGGGGCAACATTAACGCCCGTGCTCCCCAAGACGACCCTATAAAATAAGTAACAGCTCCTGAAACGATAAAAATAAGAACAGGAACCCATACTGGTGTTAGTGTTCCGCCTAAAGTTGTTCGAATAAGGTCGGTTAAACCGAGATCCTTCCACCACATGAGGAAAAAGCTTAAAGGAATTAGCATCAGGATAGGGACTAAAAGATTAAACAGTCTTGGTTTCAAAGCAGGCTTGCCTAAGCCCATATCCATATCCATTTCTTCCATCTTTCCTTTTGTGGTCACACCCATTTGGTCTTTGGCTGTACCCGCCTTATCTGTATTTCCAAGTTCTTCAGACATTTCCATAGCATGTGCAGGTTGTTTGAAGGTAGTTCCCTTTTTTGAACCTTGGGTAGATTGAATTAATTCCTGCATGCTTCCAAAATTCCAGCCTATAAACACAGATAACAAGGCAATTGTAACCGATGTAAAACTAAAAAATTGAAAGGGTAAACTGGACAAAAAGAGTTGCATAGCTGAACCTTCTATTCCAGCCGCACCCATTCCTATTCTTATTACTCCAATAATGTAGCCAATATAAGTAGTCGCAACCGGAGTAAATACAATGACTGGACTAGCAGAATTATTTAACATGTAGGCTAATCTTTGACGTGAAACTGAAAAACGATCAGCTAGCGGCTTCATGATAGAACCAGTTGCAACAACGCGAAATCCACAATCAATAAATGTGATAGGAAGCAGTAGCCATGAAGCGATTAGAGTCTTTTTTTGCCAAGGTAATGTAGTTATCCATTACCTTGACAAAGGCTTGTACACCACCCGATAGCTAAATGAGAGCAACTAAACCACTGAAGACGTATAAAAAAAGTAAAACGTCTAAGTTTCCAGGATCGGAAAGCACCCCGACAATATAATCAACTGTTTGAGAAATGGACCCAAGAAAAGACCTTGTTAAAATCAAACTCCCTACCCATAACCCGATCAACAGGGAAGGAATCACTTGTCTAGTCCAAGTAGCTAAAATAATTTCAAGAATGAATGGTACAATAGATAGCCAAAGTCCATATTCAATATAAAATCACCTCTCTTTGGGGTACCGTCATGAAAATGCGGATTTACAACGTTAAGCCCGTTTCCGAGACGGCCCCCCAATTTTAACAACGCTAAGTAAGTTTCAGTGGTCTTATAGTATCTAATGAGACCACTTTCTCTGAATTAAAATGGTATTCTCCTAATAAATTGATATGTTCCCAGCCTAAAGGTGAAATATGATGAAATAAGTCTTCATTAAAACTACCTGTCCGCTTTTGATATTCAACTGCTTTAGTTAGATGTAGAGTATTCCAGATACTGATGGCATTGATGATTATGTTCAAGGCACTGGCCCTTTGCAATTGATGCTGTATGGTTCGTTCTCTAAGCTCTCCTTGCTTTTCCGAAGAAAATAGCTCTTGCCAGTCCATTCATGGCTTCTCCTTTATTCAATCCTTTTTGTATTTTTCTTCTTAAAGATTCATCCGAAATGTAATTAAGAATAAAGATTGTTTTTTCTATACGTCCCATCTCACGTAGGGCTGTATCTAAGCTATTTTATCTTGAATAAGATCCTAATTTCCCCATAATCAAGGAGGCTGAGACTGTCCCTTCTCTTATTGAATGAGCTAACCGTAAAACATCCTCATAATTTTCTTTAATGACTTTTGTGTTTATTTGCCCACATAAAATAGCTTCTAGTTTTGGATACTCACCTGCTTTATCTATTGTAAATAATTTTGAGTCCGATAGATCTCTTATCCTTGGTGCAAATTTAAATCCTAAATAAATGGGTTAATCCGAAAATTTGGTCTGTGTAACCAGCAGTGTCTGTAAAATGTTCCTCTATGTTTAGGTCAGTATCATAATGCAATAAACTGTCCAAAACATGAATAGCATCCATTGAATTAGTATGAATGATCTTTGTGTAATAAGAAGAAAATTGATCACTCGTAAACAGATAGATGGTGGTGCCTTTTCCTTTTCCATAATGAGGGTTTGCATCTGCATGTAGTGACGAAACACTTAGCTGCTTTCTCATACCATCTGACGAAGAGGTTGTACCATCGCCCCAATAGGAAGACAATTGTAATTTGTGATGAAAATTTACTAATACGGCCTGAGCTTTATTCATTGCGTCTTCATACATGCGCCATTAAGAAACATTGGCTAGTTGCGAAATCGGTTACATACGTGTCAGTTCGACTAGCCAGAATCCTTCAAGGAAATTTCAGCAACTGAATGAAATCGGAATGGATATTTTTGAAGAAAAAGTTTCTGGAGCAACAAAGGATCGTGAACAACTTCAAAAAATGTTAGAAGATTTACAGGAAGGTGACGTTATTTTTGTTACTGACTTAACTTTGAATTACACGTAGTACATAAGATTTATATGAATTAATCGATCACATACGGAGTAAAAAGGCAAATTTAAAATCCTTAAAGGACACATGGCTCGATTTATCCGAAGAAAATCCATACAGCCAATTTTTAATTCGGTAATGGCTGGTGTTAACCAATTAGAACGAGATCTTATTCGTATGCGACAACGTGAAGGAATTGATTTGGCTAAGAAAGAAGGGAAATTTAAAGGTCGGTTAAAGAAGTATCATAAAAAGCACGCAGGAATGAATTATGCAGTTAAGCTATATAAAGAAGGAAATGTGACCGTAAATCAAATTTGTGAAATCACAAATATATCTAGAGCTTCATTATATAGAAAGCTATCGGATGAGAAAAAATCATTTCTTATTTCAATTAAGGGTAGCCAGTAATTTTAAAGGCATACATAATTTTATCATAATTCGATGTATAGTAATTTTTTCTATTCAAATAACGGGATGCGTTTCTGTAAAAGGCAGGAACGCTTTTTTACTAACTGCAGAATACATGAACAAAAAATTAGAATAACACACTTGACCGTGTACTATGGTACACGGTTTATACTTTTTATGAGGTGAAATAAATTGAGCTATCGCATTAGTGAATTTGCAGACAAATGTGGGATAAATAAAGAGACGATTAGATATTACGAAAAAAAGAGATTGTTACAAGAACCATCAAAAACGACTGCTGGTTATCGCATATATTCAGATGATGATGTGAAGCGTGTAGGCTTTATTAAACGAATGCAAGAGCTTGGTTTTTCTTTAAGTGAAATTTATAAATTATTAGGTGTTGTAGATAAAGATGAAATTCGCTGCGAAGATATGTTTGAATTTGTATCAAAAAAAGAAATGGAAGTTCAAAAGCAAATAGAGGACTTAAAACGAATTGATCGTATGTTGAAAGATTTAAAACAACGATGTCCAGATGAAAAAAGGTTACATGCGTGTCCGATAATTGAAACCTTGATTGAGGAAGAGTGAAAGGAAATTTGAGATGAAACATAAAAAGACCTTTATTGCAGGATTGATAGGTACATTTGTTGTTTTGTTATGTTGTGCTACACCTATATTAGTTATTTTATTAGGTGCTATTGGTTTAGGGGCGATAACAGGCTATTTAGATTATGTTTTGATTCCTGTTGTAGTCGTTTTTCTTGGTTTAACCCTTTATGCTTATTCTAAATATGAACACTTAAATAAAAATAGGGAGATGTAAAAAATGAAAGAAAGAGTTGTTGCAATTGCTTCAATGTTATCAGCTTTTTTAGCAAGTCTTTGTTGAATTGGCTTAGCGATTTTGATACCACTTGGTATCTAAGTGGTTTAGCTGGAACACTTGCCGTTACGTTTGCTCCATATCGAATGTTGTTTATCGTTAATAGGGTTATTATGCTTTCTATCGCTCATTTACTTTATGGGAACAAAAAAATAGTTCAAAGAAAACGAAAAAGTTGTTATGGATTAGCACATTCATTTCTGGAGCAATGCTTATCTATACATTATTCAGTCAGGGGATATAAGGGGATGATGAAATATTTAATATATCTATCTATATTATTTGGAGTGGTTTTCCTTTTGTCCGGATGTGGTAAGGCAACTATAGAGAATAGCACTACAACAAATGAAGTTCAATCGGAAAACTTAGAATCTGTTTCGTTTAAAATAGATGGATTTACTTGAGTATCTTGTGCGTTTACGGTGAGGTCCGCCGTTTCCAATTTAGAGGGTGTTCAAAATGTAGAGGTTGAAGGTTCAGGAGAAACTCAACTTACATTTGATTCAACAAAGATAAGTTTAGATGAAATTGAAAAAGGAATTAATGATTTAGGCTACGAGATAAGAAAGTAGGTAAAACTAATATAAACAGGAGGAAGAGGGAATGAATAAATATAAGATCAGTATCCAAGGAATGACATGTACGGGTTGTGAAGAACATGTAGCTGTAGCACTTGAAAATATAGGTGCTAAGAACATTGAAGCTAGTTTTCGTCGTGGTGAAGCAGTATTTGAATTACCTGATGATATTGGGGTGGAAAGCGCAAAAAAGGCAATTAATGAAGCAAAATATCAACCTGAAGAAATAGAAGAAGTACAATCTAAAGAAAAAATGGTTTTAGGTGATGAGGGAGACTATGACTTACTTATCATTGGTTCTGGTGGAGCTGCTTTTTCGGCTGCGATTAAATCAGTTGAATACGGGGCAAAAGTAGCTATGGTCGAGCGCGGGAGGGTTGGGGGAACATGTGTCAATATTGGTTGTGTGCCGTCAAAGACACTTCTTCGTGCTGGGGAAATCAATCATTTAGCAAAAGTAAATCCATTTATAGGTTTGGAAACATCTGCTGGAGAAGTGGAATTAGCACCTTTAATCAAGCAGAAAGATGAGTTAGTTAGTGAGCTTCGGAATCAAAAATATGTGGATTTAATTAGTGAATATGACTTTGATTTAATTGAAGGTGAAGCAAAATTTGTTAATGGAAATACCGTTGAAGTTAACGGGAAGAAACTTTCTGCAAAGCTTTTCTTAATTGCAACGGGTGCTTCTCCTTCTTTACCCCCGATTTCAGGACTTGAAGAAGTGGATTATCTAACAAGTACTACACTACTTGAATTAAAAAAGGTGCCTAAACGATTAACGGTTATTGGTTCAGGATATATAGGAATGGAGCTTGGGCAATTGTTTCATAATTTAGGTTCAGAAGTCACGCTTATGCAAAGAAGTGAGCGACTTTTAAAAGAATATGATCCAGAAATTTCAGAAGCAATAGAAAAAGCGTTAATTGCACAAGGTATTAACCTTGTCAAAGGGGCAACTTTTGAGCGTGTAGAACAAGGTGGAGAGATAAAAAAGGTTCATGTAACAGTAGATGGAAAGAAAAAAGTAGTGGAATCAGAGCAATTACTTGTTGCAACAGGAAGAAAACCAAATACGGATTCTTTAAATTTAATTGCAGCAGGGGTTGAAGTCGGAAAACGAAAAGAAATACTGATAAACGACTATGCTAGGACAAGTAATGAAAAGATTTATGCAGCAGGCGATGTAACATTAGGACCTCAATTTGTTTATGTAGCAGCAAATGAAGGTGGAATTGTTGCCGATAATGCGATTGGTGGGTTAAATGAAAAATTAGATTTATCCGTTGTTCCTGGAGTAACATTTACAAATCCTTCGATTGCAACGGTGGGATTAACAGAAGAACAAGCAAAAGAAAAAGGCTATGAAGTAAAAACATCTGTATTGCCTTTAGATGCTGTTCCAAGAGCGATAGTAAACCGTGGAACAACAGGTGTTTTCAAGCTTGTTGCTGACGCGAAAACATTAAAAGTGCTTGGGGTTCATATCGTATCTGAAAATGCAGGAGAGGTGATATATGCAGCGACATTAGCTGTTAAGTTTGGTTTAACCGTAGAGAATTTAAAAGACAGCCTTGCACCATATTTAACAATGGCAGAAGGATTAAAATTAGCTGCTCTTACATTTGATAAAGATGTATCGAAATTATCTTGTTGTGCAGGGTAAAGCACCTTTTGGTAGGAGCTTTACAATAAATACACTTAACTATCCTTCGTTAGCTGAATAGCCATTAAAAAAGTCGGTTCCTAATGTTAGGGAATCGACTTTTTTAATCTTAACGTTGTAAATCCGCATTTTCCTGACGGCACCACTCTTTTTTCTTACGTTTATTTATCCCTTTTCATCCGTTTCGTTATTCTCTAGCGATTTTTATATAGATACAATTTATAAACATAGTTAAACTACTATTGTATTTAAATAAATGAACTGGAGATAAATTTATTATGAAACGTATTGTGATCAAATATTTGTAACCATATTTTTGTTAGTTGGAGCTATGTCTTTATCAGTAGTAACATCAACTTCTGCAGAGGAGCCTAAAGAAACAAAGCAAATGAATTGCTGTAAAAAAATGGAAATGATGAACAAGCAAATGAAACAGATGATGGACAATCACAAAATGGTAATGAATGATATGAAGAGTTTGTTTGAAGAATTATAAAAGAGAGGTCAGTTAACGCAGGAACAAAAAGAAAAAATGATGAATATCGAGAAAATGATGAATCAAATGGAATAAAAGATGAAAAAAATGTCATCTATGAGAAACGAAGAATTAAAGTGAAAAACTAGGGGGAAAAGACATGAATGATTTTGCTATCGAAATCTATACAACTCCGACTTGCCCAGATTGTAAAGCAGCAAAAGAGTTTCTTTCTCAACATAATCTCAATTATGCTGAACATGATATTGTGGAAAATGAAGAAAACATTAAGGAACTAAACAAATTGACAGGGAAAAAAATATTGTTCCGACAATTAAGATTAATGATGAGTTTTTTATTGGATTTTCGCAAAACCGAGAGACTATTGAAACATTACTGTTATCATAGGGTGAGTTTATTATATTAAATATAATAGAAATATTCAGCACATGTTTTTTGAGTTGGTACATACTTTGCTTTATCAGGGTTTAAACTTTCAAGGTAAGAGTTTGTAAAAGGAGAGGATTTCTGAAAATGTCTAAAATCCCCTTAATTTACACTATATTTTGATATTTAGGTTTAAGAGCATATACCATATAAGTAATTCATAAATATTTTTGAGTTTTTTAACTTCTTCACAATTTCCTCAAATTCCTTGTTTATAATGAAAACTAACATGAAACAAGGAGGTGTGGAATGTGGGTTGGGAAACTTTATTATTACTGGCATGTCCTCTTATGATGTTATTCTGTATGAAAGGTATGTTTTCGGGAAATAAAGAAAAAGAAACCAAGGGAAATCAAACACAACAATCTGATTTACAATCATTACAAATTAAGATGGCAGATTTAATAGAGCAAAATCACAAACTGACACAGGAAGTAGAAAATTTAAAGAATCAAACAAGTGAGGATTCAAACATAGTTAAATTTAAACAAGCTTAAATAGACACTTTTGTAAGCGAGGGAGGAAATTCTTTCGCTTTTTTTGTAGCCATTTTTGGCATTCGTTAAATTAATTTTTTAAAATGTATTGACTCTGTTCCTAGATACAGACTTTAAAATAGATTATGAAAGGAGGGAATCTTATGGAAGTTCTATCAATTAGTAAAGTAGCAAAGCAGGCTAATATAAACCTTGAGACAGTCCGTTATTACGAGAAAAGGGGTCTTATACCTGAGCCACCAAGAACATCAGCGGGGTATAGGATATATTCTAGAGAGTACGTTGACCGAATCAAGTTTATAAAAAGAGCACAAGAGCTTGGGTTTACACTTGATGAAATATTGCAGCTGTTAAAAATTTCAGAAGGTGGACATGATGCACAGACTGTAAAAGAATTTACATCTGAAAAAATAAGTGGAATTACTGGTAAAATCAATGACTTACAACGAATAAAGGGTACATTGCAAAAGCTATCAGACGAATGCCCAGGGTCTGGTGCACCCTCAAATAAATGCCCCATTATTCAAGATTTAACCAATAACTAAAGATAAGAGTTTTTTAGAGGTCCTGACTTACGAAGTAAAACTAACCAATTTGATAATAATATAAATTAACTAACGTATGATAAGGCTATTTTAAAATTTTTAAATAAAATGGAGGAATTAATATGGCTAATGTAACAAAATCAATTTCAGTAAAAGGAATGTCTTGTAATCACTGCGTGAATTCAATCGAAGGTTCCTTAGGACAACTAAACGGTGTTCAATCGGTTAAAGTAGACCTTAAACAGGAGTTAGTTGCTGTATCGTATAACGATGAGGTAGTTAATGCACAAGATATTTATTCGGAAATTGAGGAATTAGGATACGATGTTGTGGCATAAAAGTTTTTGACCCATCTGATTCCAAGTTATAGGGGTTAATCAATGTGTAAGGTTAGTAATTTAAAAAGAATTGTTTATGAATGCTTCACTTGGCCAGTTAAACAATTCAGAATTACATATTGGTTTTCCCATTATTTTTAGAAGAATATAGCTAAAAGGAGGGATAGAATAATGAGTAGCGAAGCTAAAGTTCGTGAATCAATGGATAAACAGGTTTCATTAGGCATTACTGGTATGACGTGTGCTTCATGCGCAACTCGAATCGAGAAAAATCTATTAAAACTAGATGGAGTGAGTAAGGCAAACGTTAATCTTGCATCCGAAAAAGTTAGCGTTTCTTATAATCCCGCCCAAACATCTGTTGAGCAACTAATGGCAAGTGTGAAAAAGACCGGTTATGGGTTTCGTGAAGAAAAAACGACGTTAGCATTAACTGGTATGACGTGTGCGGCATGTGCGACTCGTATAGAAAAAGGGCTTAAAAAGGTAGATGGAGTAATTAATGCGAATGTTAACCTAGCAAATGAAAAAGCAAACATTGAATATATTCCAGGTAAAACAAATGTAGATCAGCTAATTGGCGCTGTAAAAAAAGCAGGCTATAGTGCAAAAGTCGCAGGAGATGCCAATGAAGATACAGAAAAAGAAGCACGTGAGAAAGAATATAAAACACAAAGAAATAAGTTCTTACTAGGAGCCTTTTTATCCATATGGTTCCTTCCACAAATGATTTCTGACTTGCAAGCCCAGTATGAGTTTAATGTAGGATTTCAATTTCATATTAATCCTTGGATTCAATTGTTATTAGCAACACCAGTACAATTTTATGTAGGGGGCCACTTCTATCGAGATGCTTACAATGCACTTAGAGGTGGAAGTGCCAATATGGCTACACTAGTGGCTTTAGGAACATCTGCTGCTTACTTTTACAGTTTAGTTGTTACGATAACTGGTGCAAATACTGGACTTTATTATGAAGCTGCAGCCATTATTATCACGCTAATTATTCTTGGAAAGCTTTTAGAGGTTCGTGCCAAAGGACAGACTTCCGAGGCAATTAAAAAATTAATGGGATTACAAGCAAAAACAGCTCGGGTCATCCGTGATGGTGAGGAAAAAGATATTCCAATTGAGGAAGTAGTAATGGACGATGTCATCTTCGTGAGAGCAGGAGAAAAAATACCGGTGGATGGAGAGATTATCGAAGGTAACAGTACAGTAGATGAATCGATGCTTACCGGTGAGAGTCTGCCAGTAAGCAAAAATGTTGGTGACTCCGTTATTGGAGCTACTGTTAATAAACATGGATCATTTAAATTTAAGGCAACTAAAGTAGGGAAAGATACAGCATTGGCTCAGATTATTAAACTTGTGGAAGAGGCTCAAGGTTCAAAAGCACCGATTCAGAAATTGGCTGATAAAATCTCAGGTGTTTTCGTGCCAATTGTCATTGGTATTGCCATTGTGACATTTCTAATCACTTATTTTTTAGCAGGATTTACCCCAGCTCTTTTCAGCGCGGTAGCTGTTCTAGTTATTGCATGTCCTTGTGCACTAGGTTTGGCAACACCAACAGCTGTTATGGTTGGGACAGGAAGAGGTGCTGAAAGTGGAGTTCTCATAAAAGGGGCTGAGCACTTAGAGAGTGCGCACCGGATAACGACGGTTGTTTTAGATAAAACAGGTACGATTACAAAAGGTGAACCAGAAGTCACTGATATCATTACAACACAGAACTTCCAAGAAGATGAATTGCTTCGATTAGCAGGTTCAGCAGAAAGAGGTTCTGAACATCCACTCGGTGAAGCGATTGTAAACGGTGCTAAAGAAAAAGGTTTTACATTAAGTGATCCGACTGACTTTAATGCAATTCCAGGCCATGGTATTGAAGTGAAAGTGGATGACAAAAAAATCCACATTGGAAACAAAAAATTGATGCAAAAACAAACAATTGTATTTGAGTCATTAATCAATCAAATGGAAGAACTAGAAGGCCAAGGTAAAACAGCCATGTTGATGGCAGTTGACGGGGAACTTGCTGGGGTAATTGCGGTTGCAGATACGGTAAAAGAAACCTCAGCAGAAGCGATTTCACAATTAAAAGAAATGGGAATAGAAATTGCGATGATTACTGGTGACAATCGACGTACAGCAGAAGCTATTGCTAAACAAGTAGGGGTTGATCGCGTATTAGCAGAGGTACTTCCTGAAGATAAGTCTGCTGAAGTGGAGAAACTGAAGCAGGAAGGAAAAGTTGTTGCAATGGTTGGTGATGGTATCAATGATGCACCAGCTTTAGCTGAAGCAGATATTGGCATTGCGATTGGTACAGGAACAGATGTTGCTATAGAAGCAGCAGATGTAACACTCATGCGTGGAGACTTAATGGGTATTGTAGATACAATCCGTCTTTCTAAGGCAACGATGCGAAAAATAAGACAAAACCTTTTCTGGGCATTCGCATACAACGCAATTCTCATACCAGTTGCTGCAATCGGATTGCTCAACCCAGTACTTGCAGGTGCAGCGATGGCATTTAGTTCCGTATCAGTTGTTACCAATACGTTATTTTTACGGAGATGGAAGCCTGTCCGAGCAGCATAATTAATGAGATTTGAGGTTACTTAAGGGTAGCCTCTTTTAGGTGATTAACTCCATACTAATTTACATGTTAAAGGTTTTATAAATCAGCAAAGTAGCCTAGATGGGTAACTAATATCGTAAGTACCGAAAGCCATCGATTTACGGGAACTCTGGGGAATAAAAGTTGTACCTATCGTAAGAGTTAAGAAGGTTACTGCATCGAAGTTAGTCATTAAAGCTGGTAATGGATCAAATAGCATTAGGAAAATAGGATACTGACGATAAGCAGAGTCTCCTATACTATTGTAAATATTAAAACTATCAGTTAAAGATTATTTGGGTTATAGAGGGGGACTTAATTTGGATTTTAGCACTATTCTTAATATATTTTTATTTACTCTGGTTGGATGGTTTTTTTATAAACGAATCGCTCCTGTTAAAGGTTTGAAAAATTTAACACAAGAAAAAGTGTGTGAAAAAGTAAGAAATGGAAACAGCATACTCGTTGATGTTCGGGAATCTCATGAATTTAAAAATGGTTATATTCCTAAAGCTATTAATATTCCTTTATCTAAATTAAAGGAACGGTTAAATGAAGTTCTTATAGACAAAGAGCTGATCTTATACTGTCAAAGTGGGATGCGTAGCAAACAGGCAGCAAGAATTTTTCAAAGTAAAAAATACACTGATATTTCACATTTAACTGGAGGCATCTCTTCTTGGTCGGGAAAGGAAATGTATGGGAATAGGTAATTATTTTATTACTATTTAATTAGAAGTACTAAATTTAGTACTATTTGGACTTATTGAAATAGTGAATGATCAATCCATAAGGGACCTTGCAAAGGATATTGAGGAACGGTTTAATATGATGTATTGTTAAAGATATTTAGTCATCAATATTAGACTAATAAACATATTGAGAGATTACGACGATGGTGATGAGGTCACTATCGTCGCTTTTTTATTGTTCATTAATTATACCCCTTAATATTTCCTTCATTTCCGGTGTTTGCATAATTTCAATCATAACACTTTGCATTTCCGGCTCTTGCATCACGCTAATCATACTATCTTGCATTTCAGGTTCCTTCATTAGTTTAACCATTGTATCCTGCATTTCGGGTTGCTGCATCAATTCAATCATTTGATCCTGCATTTCAGGGGAACTCATCACACGGACAATCGCATCTTGCATTTCCGGTGTTGCCATCATGTCAGCTAACATGGTAGGGCTTAAGCCCCCAGAGTTCATCATATCACTGGTATTTCCCCCATTCATGCCCCCACATCCAGCAAGATAGAGTAAGACCAAAATAGTTACGACAGTAAGCTTTCCTTCTATTTTCATTTGAATTCCTCCCTTATTTAGAAGCTATTTTTATTAATTTTCCCAACTGCATATCGTTTATCATTAATCTTAACAAATTCTTGACCTTCTCCTGATAAGATCTGAAAATTGATTTTTTATATTGTTAATAAGGGAAAGAGGGGGCGCATTTTTTCATTAGAAAATTTAAGTGCCAAAGAAGAGGATAATTGCTGAATGCAATGTTATTAGTCCAAATGTAGAAATATAAAAGCTTGATTTGTTGGAATGTATTTATAATTATTTTAAATTAGAAAATTAGAACTTTTTGAAATCTTCACGGTTTCTTCAAAGTCTTTCTTTATAATTTAATTTGTAACATATAAAATTTTTATTAATGGAGGAATGGACATGGAAAACAATAATAGTGAAAAAAGTTTATAGTTTACCAAGAATAGGGGATCCAGCGCCACAGTTTGAAGCCACTACGACACAAGGGACAATTATATTAGAAGACTATAAAGAGGATCCTGGCTGATTCTATTTTCTCACCCAGCTGACTTTACACCTGTTTGTACAACAGAATTTGTTGCTTTCCAAGGCATTTATCCGCAGTTAAGAGAATTAAATACTGAATTACTTGGTTTAAGTGTGGATAGCTTACCAACACATATTGCATGGGTTCGTAATATACATGAAAAACAAAATATTAAAATTGAATTCCCCGTGATTGCTGACCTTAACAAAGACGTAGCTACTAAATACGGGATGATTCATCCAGGGGAAAGTACCACTGAAACCAATCGGGCAGTTTTTGTAATCGATGATAAGCAAGTGATCCGTGCGATCATATATTATCCATTGACAACTGGACGTAATATGGACGAGATCCTTCGATTAGTCAAAGCCCTCCAAACAACAGATGAACATAAAGTATCTACGCCAGCTGGATGGAACCCTGGTGAAAAAGTGGTTGTTCCACCACTTGCTTCACAACAGCTTGCTGAAGAAAGAGTTGCAGATAAGGATTTAGAAGTTATTGACTGTTATTTTGCAAAGAAAGAATTGGCTAGAATAAAGGAATAGGAGGTCTATTTCTATGCCATGTAGCCAAGGAGATACATCGCTGACTGTCACCGAAATCGATTATATTTTAGGCCTTTTAAAAGAAAAACCATTATCGGATGTGGAAGTTTCCGAAAATATGAGCCTCCCTTTGTTTAAGGTAAGAAGTAAATTACGTGAGTTGGTTCAATTAAAATACTTAGAAAAAAAGAACGAAAAGTATAGTATTAACAGGCTTAAATAATAAAAGCTTAGTTAATCATTGAAGAAGTTTTTTATATCAACTTCAGGCTGTCGAGGAATTCGACAGCCTGTTTTAACTATGAACAAAATGGAAGAAACGATAGGGAGGTGACAAAAAATGAAAGTTGTACAAAATATTACTGAGTTAATCGGTGAAACACCTGTTGTGCGACTAAATCGCCTTGTTCCGAGAGGTGCGGCTGATGTTTTTGTTAAACTAGAAATGTTTAATCCATCTAAAAGTGTAAAAGATCGTGCAGCCTACAAGTGGTAATACAGGGATTGGTCTAGTCATGAATGCAGCAGCTAAAGGATATCATGCAATTTTGGTAATGCCCGATAATATGACAAAAGAAAGAATAAATATTTTAAGGGCTTTTGGTGCAGAGGTAGTACTAACCCCGAGTATGCAGAAAATGCAAGGGCCATTGAAAAAGCGTTAGAACTTCGGAAGGAAATTCCAAGAAGCTTTATACCACAACAATTCGAGACCAAGGCTAACCCAGACATTCATCGTAAGACAACAGCGCTTGAAATTTATGAACAAATGGATGGGCGTTTAGATGCTTTTGTAGCTACAGCTGGTACTGGTGGAACGGTGACCGGAACGGGGGAGTCATTAAAGGAACTAATATCTGACCTTTATATTGGAGTTGTAGAACCTAAAGGTTCACCAGTTTTGTCAGGCGGGAAGCCTGGCCCTCATAAATTAGTGGGAACAAGTCCTGGATTTGTACCTAAAATACTAAACACGCGGATTTACAATGAAATCATACAGATTGACGATGAGAGTGCTGTGAAAACTTTTAAAGACCTAGGGCGCAAAGAAGGGATATTTGTTGGTTTGTCATCCGCTGCAGCAGTATTTGCATCCATAAAGATTGCTGAACGTTTAGGCTCTGGCAAGCGAGTGCTATGTATTGCTCCCGATACTGGTGAACGTTATCTAAGTATGGACTTATTTTAATAGAATTAACTATAAAAGTATTCACAACTTAATGATTCCGCTGAGTTGGGGTGGTGGTAAGAAGGCGGGAGGAAAAATTATAGACCGGTAATTCTGATATCAGGAATTACCGGTACATTCGTTAAATGAATTCACCTTATCACATATTTATCGGAGTGCTTTAAAAATTATATCATTTCCTAAATATCGAGTTGCAAAGAGTGTTAGTTTGCTGATTCTATCTCATAAAAAGATAGGACCAAATTGATTCCTATCATCGTAGTTAAAAGTAAAGTTCCCGATTGCAAGATCCCGAAAATAACTCCTAAGAATAAACCTACACTCATCCCATTTGTCATTGCAATCATCATACAGGTCATAAATGGAATATTTTTTCTGTTATAAACAGTTTTTGTAATTACTATGGTTGAGAGTATGAGTAATACTAAAAAAAATAAAAATTAATGGTAGTGCCAATTTTGTTTCTCCTCTCACAACTAGTCAAGATATTTCATTTTACTTCTGGTAGATATTCTTTCTGACAGATTTTATAGGTTGATACTTTCTAAATTGAGTATAAAAAGCTAGTATTTAACAAAAAAAGTTTGATATTCTTCACAAAAAATCTATATTTAACACGTATAATTTCTTTTGTATTTATGATTATTAGAACATAGCTAGGAAAAATCATTTGATGAAATGAGGAATATCTGATGAAACCCCTTTTTAGTTTTGGACCTTTTACGATTCACTTTTTTGGTTTAATGATAGCTATTGGTGCAATAGCAGGTATCCTGTTATTTATAAGAGAAGCAAAACGTAGAAATATGAATCATAAGTTATTATTGGATGGAGTTATGTATTCCTTATTTGGAGGAATATTAGGAGCTCGTATCTTCTTTATACTTTTCTATAATCCTTCCTTTTATTTTGCCAATCCAATGGAGGTATTTTTTATCCAAAATGGTGGTTTGTCCATTCATGGTGGTATTATAGGTGGAGTATTAGTCGGCTATTTATTTTTGAAGAAACATAAATTGCCGATATGGCAAACATTGGATGTTGTTGCACCTTCACTGATATTGGCACAAGGAATAAGTAGAATTGGCTGTGACGTATTTGGTGGACCAATTTTTAGTGTTCTTCCATGGGGAATTGAAAAAGGCGGGGAGCTGTTGCACCCAGCTCAAGCCTATGAATTTTTGTTGGACTATCTCTTGTTCGGATATTTATGGTTACGATTGAAAAAGTCTTCCTATACGGGGCAAGTCTTCCTTCACTATCTAATTGGTTACTTGGCTATTCGAGCTATTGTAGAATTTGCTAGAATAAACCCAATGGTTGTTGGACCTTTTAGTGTTAGCCATGTGATGAGTTTAGTAGGTATAATTTTTGCTATTTTCCTTATGAGGTATTGTAAGAGAAATGGAACAATTGACAAAGTTAATCCGATCTCTAAAAATGAATTTGCCAAAACTGGAATATATGTAATATCACTAATGATTATTTCGTTACTTGTCTATTATGGAGTACAAGGGTAATGATTATACGGGAGATTGGATACTATGGATGCATAATTAAAAAACGAATTTATGGACAAATTTCAATTAGATGAATATATGTGTTTGAAAACGAGCAGTGGTTACTAGGTAGCTTAGGTAGCCATAATGCTCGTTTTTTATTTGATTTTAATCAAACAGTTTAATGTGTGACAAAATCAAGTTATTCATTTTTGACTAAATTGTGACTGTTTTATTTCTTCACAATTTCCCCAAACTTCCTTGCTAATATAACTAACTGTAGTTTAACTTCTAAGTTTAAGAATCTAGTTTAGGACGAGAGTCTATCAAAAGGAGCATCCATTCATGAAAAGAGGGCTTGTTTTAGATTATAATGAAAAGTTTGTGATATTCTTAACAGAAGATGGATGTTTTTTAAAGGATCATAAGAAAAAAAGGAAATATGAACTTGGAGAAGAAGTAACTCTTTTTGAAATATTGGATGAACATGAAGATACTACTTCAATAGGTCCAGGGAACAAGGAAAGAATCTCTGAGAATATATAATACATTACTCTGTATTAATGTTAATTATGTTTTTTCTAAATGATTATCTGTTATTTTTTATATGCAGGGATATTGTTTTGGTAATTAGTTTGCCATGGATCGAATAGAGATAACAAAAAATTGATAAAACATAAAGTACCCAAAAAAGTGTGGATGACACTTAATATCTTCGTACTTAACACTCTCCCGAACCAAATTGAAAGCCTTATCATTATTATGATAAGTTTGTTTTTAAAATTTAATAATAGATCTTTATCTTTATCGTTTATCACAATTTCTTCAAATTTATTAGGTATAGTATTAATATAGGATTTCACACTTTTAGGAGGAAAACAAATGACTGATGTATTAAAACGTCCAAAAATCGCAAAGAATATTACTGAATTAATAGGTCGGACACCTTTAGTAAGACTAAATCAGATTAGTGACTCAACTGGTACTGAAGTACTTGCAAAATTAGAATACTTTAATCCGTTATCAAGTGTAAAAGACAGAATAGGTAATGCTATGATTGAAGATGCCGAGCAACGTGGGATTATTAATAAGGATACAGTCATTGTTGAGCCAACAAGTGGAAATACAGGTATTGCGTTAGCTTTTGTTTGTGCAGCTAAAAATTACCGTTGTATTCTTGTAATGCCTGATACAATGAGTACAGAAAGACGTAGCCTTTTAAAAGCATTAGGTGCAGAGCTTGTGTTAACTGAGGGAGCTAAGGGTATGAAAGGTGCAATCGAAAAGGCTGAATCATTAAGTAAAGAAATACCAGATGCGTTTATTCCTCAACAATTTAATAACCAAGCAAACCCTATGATTCATAGAAAAACAACAGCTGAAGAAATTTGGGCTGATACAGATGGTACTGTTGATATTGTAGTTAGTGGAATTGGAACAGGTGGAACTATTACAGGTATTTCAGAAGTCTTAAAAGAACGCAAATCTTCTTTTAAGTCTGTTGCTGTAGAACCAAAGGATTCCCCTATTTTATCAGGTGGATCCCCAGGACCGCACAAAATTCAGGGTATTGGTGCAGGGTTTACTCCAGAGGTATTAAACACAGATATTTACGATGAAATTGTCCAAGTCATGAATGATGAGGCATTTGAGGCATCAAGGTCGCTTGGAAAACAAGAGGGAATATTAGTTGGTATATCCTCTGGTGCAGCGATTCATGCTGCTTCAGTTATTGCAAAAAAACCGGAAAATAAAGGGAAAACAATTGTAGTTATATTACCTGATACAGGTGAACGTTATCTCTCTACAGCATTATTTAATGAGCAAGAGTAAAATTAAAATGAGATAACCGAAATGTAAGTTAACCGGTTTAAAGGGTCTCAACATTGGTATCAACCACTTTATTTAGACAGCTTTTCATAGCAAAGTTTGCAGATCGGAAAATACGAAGCTTATTTATTTATTATCTAAGTAGAAAAGGATAGATGACTCGCTGAATCTTAGCTATATCTATCCTTTTTATTATTGTAATACTAAACTAAAAAACATTTTAACTATAATCTGTTCGGAATCTGATGCATTAAAAAATATTTAATCATTGTAATCTCCATAATCTTCCTGAATGAGGTCTTGCTAAATCAATAATTATGGCAACTTAATGTTTGACGAGACATTAGAAAGAGCAAAAGTTGACCAAATTGGCACAGTTATCAAACTGCTGATAGACCGCATCGGAAACTGGCTTCAGAAGCGAAATCAATTATTTCTTTATTAGCAAAAGACTTAATTATTATAATTAAGCTGGGAAACCGTCTTTAAAATTTCTCTTTTTAGATTATCCAATTCCATAAATGGTTTATATCAACCTTGTAGAGTTGTTCTATTCTTATCCTCCTTATCTATTTTAACCATAAGTAAGATGTATCGATCGAGTACTATTCAATGTAAATAGATTTAATAAAAAGGAATGGAAAATTTATTAATCATTGTTATAATGCATATTAAGTTAAATTACATTATAAAAGGTGGTCATAATGGGGAATACGTGTCGCTATGTTGTTAACGCTGTTGGTAAAGGTGGAGAGACATACTATACCCACTTTAAAGATAAAAAAGAGTTAAAAATATGGCTTAAAGACCATCAAGATAAATTATTAATGAATGAATTAAAGATAATTGATAAGAATAAGCATCCATTTTTAAATCGTTTAACACTATTAAACTTTTTAAAATAAGTTGGCCTCCTTTCTATATAAGAAAAAAGAATTTGTATAATTTAAACAACAAAAGAGCTGACACAAAAGGTTGGTAAATAACGATTCTTTTGTGTCAATCTCTTTAAATTATTTATTAAATGGAATTCACCTACTGTCTTACCTATTCCAGGGATTATGGAAATTTACAATTATTTTCTATCTATCCTAAACATTTAGGAGATAAACTTATGTTTTAATAGAATTAACACACAATTCAACTATAGGGTCCCATATCTTTTTTAGGAGCGTTCTTTTGCACTTAAAATTGGAATATATACATTTCCATCCTGAATTATTGGTTCAAAAATATCTAGAGGCCTTGGTGGAGGTCCACCTATATTAATACCAAATTCGTCATATTTACCTCCGTGGCATGGACAAAAAAATGAAATACCTTCAATTTTAAGATTATTATCAGCATGTGTTGCCGTGCAACCAAGGTGGGTAAAAATAGGTGACATGACTAACAATTCTTTAGTACTACTATCTATGTTTATATATACAAAACCTTTTCTTTCTTGTTCTACCCAAGCATCCTTAATCTTGGTGTTATAGTTTACTTTCTTAGGAAATGGTCCCTTTTTTAATTTTTCTAATGGACCAAGGTTAGCCAGTGCACTAGTATCTATTTCTTCTTTGTTACATGCTGTTAAACTAAAATGTATAACAGTAAGTGTTAATAGTCCTATTGTTCCTTTTACACTTTTCTTCAAAAACTTCCTTCTATCTAATTGTGTCATCAAATCCCTCCTTGCTTTAAATTCTAAACTATAAATATGAAGAACCTATGGTGTTTCAAATTACACTGGATTTTTCTATACTATCTAGATATTTTAAGAATTTCACAGTTTCTACAAATCTTTATGTCAAAATATAATTATACTTCAAAAGGAGGGAATCGAATGAGTTGTTGCGGATCTTCAAATATAAGTAAAAATCAGAACAAAAATACCAGTAATGCAAACTTAACCCCAATCGAACAGTTGAAGGTACGATTAGCACAAGGTGAAATCTCTATTGAAGAATACCTGAAAACAAAAACTGTATTAGATCAATAATGAGTTCATTGGTACCCAGCTCCATTGGAGACTGGGTATTATAATGGGCTTTTTTCAAATTGAATAGAATTCATCACAGAATCTTCATATTTATTGTCTATAATCCTAGAAGATGGCTTCTTTAATACAGTATGAAATGAGGTGTTATTGATTGGGAAAGAAAACAAAAATGATCATTGCTCTTGGTATTTTTTTAGCAGTAATAGGTACACTTATTTATACTAGCATCGGTAATGCAGCAACTTTCTATCTAACTGTTGATGAATTAAAAGATAAACAGGAAGAGGCAGTTGGAAAACGGATTAAGGTAAGTGGGAATATTGTAGGAGAATCAATTAATTTTGATTCATCCCAAATATTACTAATGTTTGAACTAGAAGGAGAAAATGGTTTTCGTGTACCCATTCAATATGATGGTGTCAAACCAGACACATTAAATGATGGGTGGGAAGCGATAGTGGAAGGAGAATTAAACTCTGAGGGTGTTTTTATTGCCTCTGAATTACTTGTAAAATGTCCTTCAAAATACGAGGCAATGGAGGAAAACGGAGAGGAAATTCCAAAAGACCACCCAGCGACACAGAAACAAGGAGGAAATGAAACTAATGGGTGATATCGGCCGTTTGGCCCTTATGTTCTCAATTGTCATAGTTGTTTATGGAATAATAAGTCATCTGATGGCAATTCGAACGAAA
Organism: Metabacillus sp. YM-086; assembly: GCF_048059995.1. Classification (NCBI taxonomy): domain Bacteria; kingdom Bacillati; phylum Bacillota; class Bacilli; order Caryophanales; family Bacillaceae; genus Metabacillus; species Metabacillus sp. YM-086. The sequence goes on from NZ_JBLUOI010000036.1 coordinate 26,804, forward strand.
AATATACGTTGGCTTAAGAGTGCGAAAACCTCTGTTTTTATTCTTGCTTTTTTAACCACTCTAGCCTCGGGTTCCTTAATTTATTTACTAGTAACAGGGGATTTCAAATACGAGTATGTTGCACTTTATTCAAGTACTGACATGCCTTTGTTTTATAAAATATCAGCCTTTTGGGGAGGAAATGCTGGTTCTCTCTTACTATGGTTCTGGATATTAAGTTTATATACAGCGTTGGTCACTTGTTCTAAACATAAGGATAGTACTAAATATTTACCTTGGGTATCTACTATATTATTAATCATCAATGCTTTCTTCGTACTCGTACTTAATACTATTGAACAACCTTTCGCGTTAAATCCAGAGCAGATGTCGGAGGGTAATGGATTAAATCCGTTATTACAGAACCCCGGAATGGCGGTTCATCCTGTTACCTTGTATTTAGGTTATATCGGATTCGCTGTCCCGTTTGCTTACGGAATGGCTGCATTAATTCTTAAAAAGGCGGATGCGGTTTGGCTTAAGGTTACGAGAAAATGGACATTAGTATCTTGGTTATTCTTAAGTATGGGGATACTATTTGGTTCCCAATGGGCCTATGTAGAACTAGGATGGGGTGGTTACTGGGCGTGGGATCCAGTAGAAAATGCCTCATTACTACCATGGCTTACAGCAACAGCACTTTTACACTCAAATATGGTTCAAGAAAGAAAAGGTATGTTAAAAAGGTGGAACATGACCTTGGTCACTCTTACATTTGTCCTTACATTATTTGGGACATTCTTAACGAGAAGTGGTTTGTTATGGTCTGTGCATGCATTTGCAAATGGTCCAATCGGTGCTTATTTCCTTGCCTTTATAGGGATCATTATTATAGGTTCTATTTGGAATATTTCAGCAAATTGGTCTGTGCTAAAGTCAGATGCCCAATTTGAGTCTTACATTTCTAAAGAAAGTAGTTTTTTAGTAAACAATCTATTATTAGTAGCATCAGCATTTACGGTTTTTTGGGGAACCATTTATCCTGTTGTGTCGGAAGCTGTAACAGGTTCAAAGACAATGGTAGGGGCTCCTTATTTTAATAGAGTCAATGTTCCGATCTTTATTGCCATAATTATTTTAATGGGGATTGGACCAGTTGTTGCATGGAAAAGATCTACCACAAAAGCTCTTTGGAAAAATCTTCGTGTCCCATTAATTGTAACAATTTTATTAGCTCTAGCACTATTTTTTACTGGAGTGAAGAATTGGATGACCCTTTTATCCTTGTCAAGTACAAGCTTTGTGGCTTTGATTATTTTCCTTGAATTTACAAAGGCTGTACAAGCTAGGGTGAAGGTAACAAGTGAATCACCACTTCGCTCATTTTTTATGCTTTTTGTTAAAAATAGGCGGCGTTATGGTGGGTACATTGCTCACTTTGGAGTCATTTTAATTGCCATTGGGTTAACTGGAGCTAGCACTTATTCAGTAGAGAAACAATATGGATTAAATGAAGGGGATTTTATCAATCTAGGAAAATACACATTATTGTATAGAGGTCTGGCCGAGAATAATAGTGAGGCTAAGCAAACGGTCTATGCTGAATTATTAGTAGAAAAAGATGGTGAAAAAATAGGTGTTGTCCGACCTGAGAAGGTGTTCTATGTAAATGGTACTCAACCTACAACTGAAGTATCCATTGTAAGTTCATTACAAGAGGATCTTTATGTTGTACTAAATGGTTGGTCTGAGGAAGATGGCAAGGTGTTTATTCAAGTTAAAATTTTCCCTCTCATGTCATGGACATGGGCTGGAGGCTATATCTTGATTCTAGGTACATTAGTATCTTTATGGCCTAATCGATCTGCCAAAAGAAAATCACCGTTTAACATGGAGTCGATGACCTATGGGTAAATGGCTAAAAAATGTATGGTTTTCACTATCTTTAACGATATTCTCTCTTGTAGTATTTGTTCCTAAAAAAGGCTTTGCTGAAGGGGAAAACGTTTCTATATCTCGTAATGATATGCTTAATGTTGCCAAAGAACTACATCCACCAGGGTGTACAGATTCTATGACTGCTGATTATTGTACGTTATCAACCGCGTATGATTTGCGACAAGAGATATGGTCTCTGTTAGAAGAGGATATGGATAAAAAACAAGTTATTAATTATCTAGTTCAAAAATATGACGAACGTATCCTTGCGGCTCCTACACCTGAAGGTTTTAACCTGATAGCATGGGTTTTACCTGGGGTAGGAGTAGCAATTGGTGCAATTCTCATCCTTTTTCTAATAAAAAAATGGAAAAAGGGACAGGTTGAATCGAATGAGAATCAACAAAAGCTGTCTGTTACGGACTATGATGCGAATAAAGTCCAAGAGGAACTGAAAAATTGGTTATAAAGAGAGGAAAACGTTATGACAGATACTGAAATTTTTATGGGTGTCATTGGGCTAATCATCTTACTTCTTCTCGCTTCTCCTTTCTTTATAAAAAGAAATCCAACGATAGAAATGCCAGAAGAAGATTTCCAAGATGAGAAAGAGCAAGTGTTTATGCAACTTTCCGAATTAGAATACGATTATCAAATGGGAAAGTTACCAGAAAGAGACTATATAAACACAAAAAGTGAGCTTACGTCAAAGGCATCTAAATATGTTAGTCACTCTAATGAAGATTTCATTGAAATTGAACGAACGGTAGATATAGAAATAAGAACGGTGCTTAAGAAAAGTGGGGTGGGGAAGGAGATAATGTATGAAAAGTAAAATTATTTCACTTTTAATAGTGATCATCATGCTTCCTCTTGTGTTAGTACCCAATAAAGGTTCAGCTGATGGCAAGTATCCAGTAAGGATTACAGAACAAAATATAGTAGCCTCTCCCATAGATCAGAATACACTTCAGCTTATTCAGATAGTGAATTTTAAAAACAGTGGGAATAAGAAAGAAGAGCAATTACCTATTTATTTACCTGAAGGTTATTCCGAGCTTCAAGTTCGTTCTGGGTTAGAAGAAAAGGATATGAAGGTAATAGATAAAGGGGTTGTTGATGTAACAGGTCTTGACCCTGGTAAAGAAAAGCAGATTGTACTTTCCTATATTATGCCGCTCACCCAAAGAAAATCTCAATGGGCGATTGAGACATCCTATGTAACTGAAAGTTTTCAGGTTATTATACAGCCTGGGATATTATCTTTTGAAGCAAGCAATTTAGTCACACAATCTGATTTGTTCGAAATGAATAACCAGGAATTTAGGCGATTTACTCGAGTAGATCTTCATCCTGACACACCTTGGACACTTACTTTCAACTTTATTGGCCAATCAAGTGCAAACAATGAGACAAGCAAAGTAGAAGATTCATCTCCATCTAACTATACAGAAGATGGATATAAGATTATTGGGAAAGAAGGAATTGGATACGGAAAGGCTGCTATTACAATAGCCATAATTGTGATTGCATTATGTATGACATTAATCGGATTAAAAAGGGATTATCAAAAATCGATAAACAAATCGGTAAGACCTACACGTACGTGGTTACAGACGGAAAAGGAAATATTATTGCAAGAAATGGTTCAACTAGAAAAAGATTATCAGTCGAAATTAATTAGTGAAAAAACATATAAGGAAACTTATAACGATATAAGAGAGAAAATGATACGGGTTATAGCAGAACTCAGGTAGGTGGTCTCCATTTTGGAACTTCAAAATCTTGAATTTATCATAAATGAACGAAAGGTATTAAAATCGATTAATTTCTCTTGGAGAAAGGGGGAAACGGTTGCGTTTATTGGAGGGAATGGAGCGGGGAAATCTACTCTCTTAAAGATAATTGCATTACTTTCTCAACCTTCTGACGGGAAGTTATCGTTAGCAAAAGGAGTTAGCAAAAACAATTGGAAAAACAATCTAGGTGTTGTTTTTCCTGATAGTTTTTTACACGACTCCTTAACAGCTATTGAAAATTTACATTTTTACCAGAAAATTTATGGGAAAGATGACAAACATTTTATTGAGCATATTCTTAATAAAGTACAATTAGTCACTGTGAAGGATGAACTTGTGGGTACCTATTCTAAGGGAATGAGACAACGTTTATCCATCGCAAGAGCGTTGGTCCATCAACCTGAGTATCTACTTTTGGACGAACCGTTTGATGGGTTAGACTTGAAATCAAAAATGATCATTGAAGATATTCTTAATGAACATGAGTCACAAGGGAATGGATATATCTTAGTCAGTCATGATGTAAAACAAGCTTTTGATCTTTGTGAACGAGCAATTTTACTACATGATGGGGAAATTATTGTTGACGAAAAGAGTTCCCAAATATCTCTCTTATCTTTTTTAGATAGGTATCAATCATTGTTGGAGAGGAATGAAAATGAATTTCTATAAACAGACATTATTAATTCTTAAAAGGGACCTAACGTTAGAATTTCGCCAAAAATCACTCCTCTTTTCAATGATTATTTTTGCATTAATGCTTCAAGTGTTTTTAAACATTGCGTTTGATACAGATATGGAAGCTATGCAAAAATTGGCGGCAGGGATATTATGGATTCCTATTCTTTTATCTGCCATGCTCGGTTTTAACCGAATTGTTGCAATGGATAAAGAGAATAGTGTCCTAACTGGCTTGTTAGTCTCTCCATTAGACAAGGGTGCACTGTACCTTGGGAAATTTTTAGCGAATTTAGTATTGATTTTGATAGTAATCTGCATATCAGTTCCTGCCTTTTTTTTATTTGTTCAACAACCTTACCCAGATTCACTCGGTTTACTGATAGCGGTATTGTTATTGGGCAGTTGGGGGTTTGTAGCGATGGGTGTTTTTTTAGCAACCCTTGCACAGTCAAGCAGAATTACTGAATTATTACTACCAGTAATGCTTTTCCCATTAAGTGTTCCACTGTTTTTAGGAATCGTTCAGCTAACTGAAGTAGCCTTATATCCTTCTATAGAAATGTCGCAAAACGTATGGCTGATACTTTTAGTTAGTTATGACATTCTTTTTACAATCATCCCACTTTTTTTATTCGATTACTTATTGGAGGTGTGACATGGTTAACAGACTACTGGGAATATCAAAAATTCCACTTACTTTAATAACAGCAATCGTCATAATCATTCAACTATACATGGCTTTTTACTATGCACCAACTGAAAAGTATATGGGAGAGATACAAAGAATTATGTATTTCCATATCCCAAGTGCTTTTGTAGCGTTTGTAGCTTTTGCAATCGTGTTTATCGGAGGAGTTTTATATTTATATACGAAAAATAAGCAATGGGACTATTTAGCTGTATCAGCAGCTGAGATTGGAGTACTCTTCACAACATTTGTTCTAGTGACGGGCTCGTTATGGGCAAAGCCTGTGTGGAATGCATGGTGGGTGTGGGAAGACCCACGATTAGTTACTTCGCTTATTCTATGGTTTATGTATATCGCTTATTTATTCATTCGAGCATCTGTGCAAGGAGAAGAACGTCATAGGAAATTTGCTGCAATATTTGGTATCATCGCCTTTTTAGATGTTCCACTCGTTTACTTCTCGGTAAAGTGGTGGAGAACCATCCACCCAAAGGTAATCGATGAGCAAGGTGTTCATATGCCGGTTGAAATGGCACAAACCTTGTTCTTCAGTATAATTGCCTTTCAGTTTCTATTTTTCACACTATTAATCTATCGTTTCTTTCTTGAAAGACAAAAAGAAAAGATAAAAGAAATAAAGAATATAGAATTAAAAAGATAGGAGAATATAGATGAATTTTTTATTCGTAGGAGTATTAATTATTTGGGTTGGGATTCTCGCATACGTTATTCGAATTTTTAACGAACAGAAAAAGATAACGAAACAATTAGAGAAAATCAAAAGTTATTATTAGATGTAAGTATAGGAGGGGTGAAAAGTGTGTTACGTAAGCTGGTGCGTGTAACGATTATTGTGCTTATAGGAGTTGCATTTATTTACATGGCTATAAATCTTGCTGAAAAATCAACTGCTGCAGAAGTGGGTGGCCTTGCTCCTGATTTTACGTTAGAAGGTATGGACGGTAACATGGTAAGTCTAACAGACTACCGAGGTGAATTTGTTATTCTGAATTTCTTTGCATCCTGGTGTCCCCCATGTCGGGAGGAAGCTCCTGAACTTCAGGCGTTTGAAGAAGAGTATGGAGATCAGGCAAAACTTTTAATTCTAAGTCGAGCGGAACCAAAAATACAAGTGCAGGAATTTATTGAAGAATTTAAGTCTACCTCAACGTATCTTCTAGATTATAATGATTCGATGGCTAAACCTTATGGTATAGCTGGACAACCTGAAACTTTTTTTATTGATGAAAGTGGGATTATTAGGTACCACCATGTAGGTCCGATGACAAAAGAATTTATGGTTGAAACTGTTAATAAATACAAAAAATCACCATTATCAGAAAAGTAAAAGACCCAATAAATAGGGTATGGATGGGAAATTATGTCATTTCGTAGGGTTTCTTTAGCGCTTCCTGGTTTGTTTTTTCTTTTAGGACCAACGGGTGCTTTTGCTCATAATGGACAAAAAAGTGGTTTACATGATTATTCATTTTTTGAGCTTTGGAACCCGGCATTATTTATAGGAGTTATTCTAGTTTTTCTGTTATACCTTCATTTCATAAATAAAAATCGAAGGGGTAATCCTGATTTTACTCCCGTATCCATAAAAAGAAAACTTTCCTTCTTAGGTGGACTGATTGTATTTTATATTGCGCTAGGTAGTCCGTTACATGTTTTAGGTGACAGTTTCTTATTTAGTGCGCACATGCTGGCACAGTCTTTAGTTTATATTGTAATGCCACCGTTACTATTAATGGGTATAGAAAAATGGATGGTCCAATCTGTTATAAAAATTGGTTTTAAATATAAGATTCTTTCAATAGCAAAGGTTCCATTAATTCCATTGTTACTATTTAATATTCTGTTTTCTTTTTACCATATTCCAATAATTTTTGATAAAGTGGTTTCAAATACAATTTATCATAACCTTACTCATTTGATTTTAACAGCTTCAGCATTTTTAATGTGGATTCCAATATTTCCTGTTAGTGATGAATTAGATAAACTTTCTCCTTTGCAAAAACTTGGATATATTTTTGGCGCAGGTGTGTTATTAACTCCTGCTTGCGCATTAATTATTTTTGCCGATGAACCATTGTATGCGATGTATACTAATGCCCCACAATTATGGACTTATCTTGGTCCGATAGATGACCAACAAACCGGTGGTATCATCATGAAAGTCATACAAGAACTAATCTATGGCACAGTAATAGGATATATATTTTTTAAATGGGCAAAAAAAGAACAGGTTCATGATGAATATGTACCAATAATAAATGAGGGATAAGTGAGTGATAGGTATGAAAGACAAAATTCTTATTGTTGATGATGAGTGGAATATGAGAAATCTAATAAAGATTCATTTACTTCCTCACTTCGATTTAGAAGAGGCAGCAAATGGTAAAGAGGCGTTAGAAAAGGTAAAAGATCATAATTTTCAACTCATTATTCTGGATGTAATGATGCCTGATATGACTGGATGGACAGTCTGTGAAAGAATCCGCGAGAAAGAAAACATTCCAATTTTGATGTTAACTGCTTTAACGGATGTAAAGGATAAAGTACACGGTCTTAACATTGGTGCAGATGACTATTTAGTAAAACCATTTAACCCTGAAGAACTGGTAGCACGTGTTCATGCATTATTAAGAAGGTCTGTTGAATTTAATAATGAAAATGATAATGGAACAATTACAATCTCTGACCTAACAATTATTAAAGATAGTAGACTGGTTCTCGTAAACGGCAAGGAAGTTGACCTTACACCTAAGGAATTCAATCTAATTCATTTATTCGCAACAAATCAGAAACAGGTATTTACACGTGAAATTTTACTTAATGCTATATGGAATACAAACAACGTTTTAGATGTTAGGACGGTTGATACACATGTGAAAAATGTAAGAGAAAAACTTAGAAAAAATGGATTATCGTTTAATCCAATAAAAACAGTATGGGGTGTTGGGTATATCTTTCAAACTCCAGATGGAAAAGCATGAAATGGAATAGTATCGTTATTAAGTTAGGAGTAGTCTTTATCCTGCTTTTTTTCGTTGTTATTTTCCCTTTAGGGTTTAGTATAAATAAAATTTTTTCCGGATTCTTTTATAATGAGGTAGAAAGCCAAGTTGATAAGCTGTCTACTCGATACTCTCGAACAATAACAGATATTAAAGATGAGAAAATTCTTAATATGTTTGAAATGCTGGCAGATTTGACAGATCATGAAATAATTATAGTGGATAAAAATGGGGAAATCGTGGCAAATTCAGGATTACCTAGTCTTCCTAAGGGTTCAAAGGCAAACATCGAACTTTTGCCTTCTCTTAAGGAAAAGGAATCGGTTAAAATCGAAATTCAAGATGTAACTACAAAGAACAGGTATTTATCAATTGGAAAACCAATAATTTCAAACAAGGAATTCCTAGGTGGTATATTTGTTTTAGCTCCAATTGATGGCATATACTTATCACTTGACCGTGTTAGAGATATGCTTATCCTTGCCGGAATGGGTTCCATATTTTTAGCAATTGGATTTGCCTTCTTTTTTACAAGAAAACTGACAACTCCATTACTTGAAATGGAAAAGGCTACGAGGAATATTGCACATGGCGACTTGAAAACAAGAGTGAGTGTTGAAAGTAAAGATGAAATAGGATCTCTAGCAAAAGCTATTAACTATCTTGCTGTAGAATTAGATAAATACCAAACAAATAGAAGGCAATTTTTCGCTAATATATCACATGAGTTACGAACACCTTTAACATATTTAGGTGGTTATATAAAAGCGATTCAACAAGGCCTTTACCAATCTGACGAAGAAAGAGATCAATATCTGCTTATTATAGAGAATGAAACGGAAAGAATGACGCAATTGGTGAATGATCTTTTTGAATTGTCGAAAATGGAAGAGGGAAAATTAGAGTTCCACTTTGAAGATATAGACCTCTGTGAAGTTATTCAAAGTTCTATAGAGAAAACAAAATTAAAATCAAAAGAAAAGGGAATCGAGATTTTCCTTAAAGGTGATACAAATCTTCCCTTAGCCAACCTTGATGGGTTACGAACTGAACAAATTGTAATAAACCTCTTAGAGAATGCCATTCGTTATACAGAAAAGGGGTCTATAACCGTAAAGCTTTGGAGTGAGAGACAAAAGATAAAAATATCAATCGAAGATACGGGATTAGGTATACCAGGAGAAGATTTACCTTATCTGTTTGAGCGTTTTTATCGAGTGGAAAAGTCAAGGTCTAGAGCAACCGGAGGAACAGGTTTAGGATTATCCATTGTTAAATCATTAGTTGAACTTCAACAAGGTGAAATTCAAGTCAAAAGTGAAGTTGGTAAAGGGACAAGCTTTATATTGACATTCCCTGTAGTAGACTTTAGTCAGGAGGATTAGGATGAAACGAATTGAATATGTTATTGCGGGTCTACTCGTGATTATAGGTCTGGCTTGTCTAACAACTTCAGGATCTTATCTGATGGGGGCTGGTATAGATGCATACATCATGACTTTTTTACAGTTGTGTATGTGGTTAGGAATTCCTATTGTTGTGGTTGGCGTAATTTACTTGATACTAATAAAGTTTAAAAAAGGTGATAAAAAATGATGAAATTAAGACTTTTTACATTAATGTTTTTTATGATGGCTTTACCTCTTAATGCATTTGCTCATGGTACAGAGGAAGAGTATCAAAAAGAGGGTTTAATGTTTGATAAGATAATTGGTGGGGGATTAGTAGTATCAATTCTTTTATTAGTAGTATCTGTGGTCGGAATCGTAGTGATTTCAAAGAAAATAAAATCAATAAGTGTTAAAAATAAGCAGGGTCAGAAAAAAAGCAATCAATTAAAAAAAAGTTCAACAATCCTAAAATGGATTAGTGCTATAACTTTGTTAAGTTCAACAATTTTTGGGTTTATAACTTTAAAAAATAATGAGGTTGAACAGGGAGATACTATTGGATTCCAACATATACATGGGCTTGGATACTCCGCAGATGGTAATAGTTTTTATATACCAGCTCATGATGGCTTAAGAGTTTATTCAAAGGGTGAATGGAGGATTCCAGAAGGGGAGAAACATGACTATATGGGTTTTTCTATGGTAGATGACGGATTTTACAGTAGTGGTCATCCTGGACCAGGCTCAAAATTAGAAAATCCTTTTGGAGTCGTAAAAAGTAATGATTTTGGTAAGTCACTAGAAGTATTAGATTTATATAAAGAAATTGATTTTCACGGAATGGCTGTAGGATATTTTTCACATGCAATTTATGTGCTAAATCCCGAAGCGAATAGTAGGATGGAAGATACGGGCCTTTATTATACATTGGATGAAACCAAAAAGTGGACGAAAAGCGATATGAATGGGTTAGATGGTCAACCTGCATCAATCGCAGTGCACTCATCAGATGAGAAAATCATTGCAATAGGTACAGATCAAGGTGTATTTCTTTCAACCGATTTTGGTAATACATTTGAAAGTATATTACCAGGAGTACCTATATCTTCCATTCACTTTACAAAAGAAAATAAATTAGTGGTTGGTGGGCTAGAGGATGGGTCCGTAATGTATGAAATTAATATAGATACGAAAGAGAAAACTAAGATTTCTATTCCGGAAATAAGTAATGAAGATGCAATATCATATATTGCTGTAAATCCTCAAAACAGTTCAGAAATTGTTTTCACAACATTTGAGAAACAAATTTATATAACAAAAGATAATGGAATTAGTTGGACACAGATTGCAAAGAGTGGAACAGCTATTGATCGTAAAGTAGAAAAGGTAGAAAATTAGGGAACTTTCAATGTAATTGTGAATGAATTAATCGAAAATAATTTATGTAAGGAGAATGGTAATGATGGGAATGATGAATTTTGGCATGTTATTAAATATGCTAATTTGGATATTGATAATTGGTTTTGCAATTTATGGTTTTGTTTTATTAATTATGAAACCATTTGAAAAAAACAAAGATTCTAGTGGGAAAAACAACAGCCAAGGAAATGCACTAGACATTTTAATGGAACGCTTTGCTAGAGGTGAAATTGATGAAGAAGAGTATGAGCAAAAAAAGAGAGTATTACAAAGATAAAATATAAATTAATCTCTTCACATATTCTTCAAATTAATAGGGTACAATATTTCTTGTAACATAAAACTAAACAGTAAACAGACTAAAATGAAAGGAACCTTTAACGGTTCCTTTTATTTTTCACATAAACTTTAGAATCTCCACAGTTTCATCAAATTTATGGTCTATACTTATATTAACGATATAGAAAGGAGGTAGAGCAAATTGAAAAAGAAAATAGCATTTGTTTCATCTTTTGCTTTAGCAGCTCTTTTAGTTGTAGGACAGTTTACGTATGCTGAGGAACCTGAAAAGGGTATGGGAAATATGATGAACGGAAATGGAAACGGTATGATGAATATGATGGAGGCTATGAATTCACCTGAAGGTCAGAAGATGATGACGGCGTGTGGAGATTTCATGGAATCCTATGATGATCAAGAAAGTAATGATTAAGAGTAACGTGCTCACATATTAAATACTCCCCTTTTAAAAAGGCCTTCTTAGGCCTTTTTAAATTATTTCTTGGTGAGATTCACCTTCTTTATTCATAAAAACTACATAATTATGTGATAATGTAGGACTCATGGGTTTTTTAGGATATTGATCGAAGTAAATGTAATTGGATTTATTGGCTGAATACTGATATAAAGAAAAGAAATTAGATTTAACTATAGTGACAAACTTGGTTGCTTTTACTGTTTTATTTAAGCTATTAGTGGCAATTGAGTGTATTTAATAAAAAAAATTTCCTGAAACGTCCTGTAGATAAGATTAATTGAAAGAGATGGAAATAATATGTATTGGGACTGGATTGATCAATTATCCGGATTACTCACAAGTAGTCACAATTTTTTTTGGGATCTTTATCAAAATAGTACTTTTTATATTAAATCAATTTGGCTCGGAGTCATGTCGTTACTTACATATAGTCAAGTAACATCAAACGTTCTTCTAGTTATTTATTTGCTTTTTCTATTTAAAAAGGAAAATTGGATAAAAGAATTAGTTTTGATTTGCGTGGGAAGAATTGCCGGATTGTTTATAGGGATTTTGATAACGACAATGTTTGGGGATTACAATTTTCAAATCTTAATAGGCCTAGTTAATTATAGTATTGGTCCATTAATTGTCATTATCTTACTCGTTCATTTTTGGATAAATAAAAAAGGCATTGATTTTAAAATTAAAACATGGTGTTCTTTCATTTTTGGTTTAATGTTATCATTTTATCTTGATCCTGTTTTCTATGGTTTTTCTAGATTTTTACCATTCTTCTTTGGTAGGGATGTTTTTAGTTTCATTAAGCCTTTTTTGTATTCTATGATTTTGATATCCCCTTTGACACTATTTGGATTCATTGCATATGGTTTTGAATTTGATAAATGGGTTAAAAGAAATAAATATTTTTTTAAAGTATTACAAAAAGTCATGTATAATTTTTTAATACTTATAGCAATTAATTCTTTCATTATATATTGGTTTTAAGCTCTGAAAGGAGTAGGACAAGTGAGTAGGTCAGTAAAGTTTTTAATAATGTTAAGTTTTGTTTCGATTTTTATATTAAATATATTCCCGGGAGTTTCTGCGTATGCCCATTCTTCTTTAGTGAGAACACTTCCTGAAGGCGGAGAAAAGGTGGAAACTAGCCCTTCTACCATAGAATTGTGGTTTAAGGACCCTGTTGTACTGCATTCTAAAGCTTTGAAAATAATAGATTCATCGGGTAGGTCATTTCAATTAGGTAACACATATATAGATCCTAACAATCAAACTCATATTATTGGTGAATTGAAGGAACCATTGCCAGCTAATCGATATAATATTGAAATTAACGTGATAGCTTTAGATGGAGATATCATAACAGAAAAATTCTTTTTTGAGGTTCTTAAGGATGAAGTTCTTAAGGATGGGTCTAATCAAAAGGGTCCATTGAAGTTAAATAAGCAGATACCTAATGATGGACAAATCATCAAAGGCAGTCTTGATAAGATTGATTTATGGTTTAACCAAGAGACAGAACTTTCAGCCATCGGAGTCTTTGACAAGAACCAACAGCCAGTGAAATTAAAGGAACCATACCAGGATCCATTAGATCCCACCCACATAACAGTAGAATTCGATCAATCGTTAGCAAAAGGGACCTATCAAGTAACATGGTATGCACATCCAAGCAATAGGGTTTCTAGTAATCAACCAGACAGTCTCGATGTTTTTTATTTTGCTGTGGATGAGTTCACACCAATCGAAGAGGGTTCAAAGGGTACACCTGTTCATAATGCATGGTTTCCAGATATGGGATTAAAGCAACTTGGCTATTGGCTCGTTTTTATTGGATTATCGATATTATTTGGCTCAAGCTTATTTATTCAAATCATTTCAAAAAACCTTAAACAGGATAGTGAATGGAAGTTTATTTCTTTAAGTTTAATTTTCATGACAATGGCTGGTGTTACTCTATTAATTCTCCAGCAAAGAATGGAGTTACTAGAACTACCTTTAAAAGAGTTCTTCACATTAAAATTTATCTTGGTACCAATTATCCAAGTCATTTTATTATTACTAGGATTGATGTTTAGAAGAATTGAGACTTTTGCCTTTGGACTAGCGTTATTTATGACACCATTTGTGATGGGGCATGCCTCGTATCCTCGTTATGGAGGTTACTTTACTATCTTCATAAATGAATTGCATCTTTTTGGGGCATCAATTTGGATGGGCGGCTTATTGGCATTAATTACGCTTGTTAAGAAAAATGAGGTTTCTGATTTTATCGGGAAGTCTGCATTGAAATTCTCTAGATTAGCCTTTTGGAGTCTTATTGTTATAATCTTCTCTGGGATCATAATGACAATCCGTTATATTCCTTCCTTCTCAATTGAAAGTTTCCTCGATAGTCAATGGGGAAAAGCGGTTATCGTAAAAGCAGTGTTAACGATTCTAGTTGTTTTGGTAGGATATCTCCAAAGAAGAACGATTAAAAGGTTCACTGTAAATATGGTAACTAAGTTTAAAATAAGAGGTATTAATGAAATTGTGTATGGCATACTTATCTTATTATTTGCTTCGATTTTAGTGGTATCAACTCCTAGTGCTGCTGAACAGGGTATATATCCTGAAGGAGAAAAAAATGAACAAGATTTAGAGGTGAAAATGTCTCCATTAAAGCCAGGACTTAACGTCTTAACTATAGACCTAAAAGGAAAAAGTGATGTCGAGAATATAAGGGTTAAAATCACGATGCCACCGGATTATAGTGTTGAGTATGATGCTTTTAAGATAGATGAGGACACTTTTAAAATAACAGGTAATATTATCCATGCAGCCGGAACATTGTTTATGGAGATTGAAGCAATAAAAGAAAATGGTGATAGTAATACCTATCAATACACGATTGTTGTTCCAGGTGAAGTACGGTTTAATGAGTAAAAGGAGAGGGAAAGATGTATGAATTCTTTAGTCAAATAAGTAATTTCCTTAGTCAACCTTTTCTTACTCTTAGGTATACTACAGAAAGCATCCCTATTCTTTCAGCTTTTATTTTAGGGATTATCGGTGCTTTAGCACCTTGCCAATTTACTGGTAACCTAGGGGCTATTACGATATATGGAAATAAGTCTGTACAAAAAAGTATGGCCTGGTCTGAGGTAGTCCTTTTTATTTTAGGAAAAATTGTCGTTTTTTCAGGTCTAGGCCTTGTTGTTTGGTTATTAGGCAGTGAGTTTGAATCAACATTGACTCTCTATTTTCCATGGATACGTAGGGTAGTTGGACCTATATTAATATTTATTGGATTATTTATGATTGGGCTCATTAAGTTTAGGAAGTCTTTATCACTTGGGAGCATACCAGATCGTTTTCTGAAAAAAGGAAAGCTTGGCTCCTTTTTAATGGGAGTTAGCTTTTCGTTAGGGTTCTGTCCGACAATGTTTGTATTATTTTTTGTAAGCTTAATGCCGATGGTTGTGTCAGTATCTTATGGGGCAGTATTACCAACCATCTTTGCCATCGGAACATCCTTGCCTTTGATTATTGCAATTTTTCTGATCTGGTATTTTGAATTAAGTGGAAAGTTAATGAAAAAGAAAGGGAGAAAACTTGGTTCAGTCGTTCAAAAATTAGCAGGTTGGATAATGATTATACTTGGGATTTTAGATACTTTAACTTACTGGACGTAAATTAAGGTATTTTAAAAAGTTAAAAGATTAATAGAAAATATGTATACTCACCTCACGAAAAGGTAAAGATAATCGTGAGGTGAGTTTTTTATGAAATCTATCAAAATGACTATAGTATTTCTCATACTATTAAGCTTTTTCTATACAAACAGGGCAGTTAATAGTCAAAGTAATACAAATGGATTATTGGAGTTAACAGAAATTGTTCAAAAGGAAAAAATAACATTAAATTCATGGAAAATTTATATAATGAAACCGGTTAAGGATGTAACCAGTGAAAAAGATATTCAAAGAGAAATAGAAAGAATACAAAAAGATGAAGAAGGATATAAGTGGGATATTAGACGTGATGAAGGCAGTGAAGAACAGCACTATATTACAGTTGGTTACAAACAAATCGAACCAAAAGAAATAGAGATGCGAGTTAAAGTTACTGCCTTTCTTGTAGGGAATAAGTACAGAATATATCATTCTTATGAAATTAAGGGTCAAACTTGGAATAAAGAATTATGGGAATTTATTAATGCTAACTTTAAAAATGAAATTAACGGACAAAATGAAGTCTTTTATACTCTTAAAGGCACAATGAAAGAAAAGAATGGCTTTGAATTAAGGGATGAGGGGGATCTTCTCTTAAGAGAATTCTCTGGTACCTTTGTGGAAGGATTAATTGAAGATGATTTGGTTTCATTATCTGCATATACTAATCTTTTGGAGTCATATACATTAAGGATAAATGAAAAGAAAATTAATCTTCAAATAGGTCTTAGGAAAAATCAAAAGGATGATTTAATTGATGTTACGATTGGTACCCCTATAATAACTTCTGGATACTAGAAAACAATATTATCAAAGAGTAACAGGATCATTCATTTTTAAGTGTACATAAAATTAAAGGTTTTAAGTAGAGTATAATTGACAATTTATTAGAAATCTTAAATGATCAAGAAATTGTTGTAAAACTTTCATTCTAATTAAAGAAAAAAATAGAAGGGACCTTACTAACACTTGCTATACAGCAGTTTCTAGACGTTCGGAAATCGGAACGAGAAAGTTTAAAAGATCTTGAAGGCACTGAATATGCTTCGAGGCGATGCTTATATAGTTGGAATTTGTGAAAACATTTGAGGCACGAAATTACTTTGCCCTTTTTGTCACTTTCGCAAAGGCACTAACCATTCAATTAGTTGATATAGAATCCATATGGATCAATATCTTGTGTGTCACTGTTGTTGATTTCATTGTTCTTTTTGTGCTAAAACGTTTTTGAATTTTGCGAAAAAATGACCACCTACAGATTAATAGGTGGTCATGTAGATTACAACAGGCTACGGCACTCATTGATGCACTCTTGTAAGTCTCTTGAAGCGTGTTGTAAACGTTCATTGCTCATTTTAGACATAGCGTTATTTAAGTGTCTCATTGCGCTTTCACATTCATTAATACATTCTTGGAGTTGTTGTTTATTATCCATGATAATCCCTCCTTTCCAAAAATTTATTGTTACCTAGAAGTAGGGAATTATTCGTTTAATAGTAAACCTGTTACTGAGTCACCTTTAACCAATATTGACTCACCTGTATTCTCTAAATCGTTCTGGGAAGGAGAGGCGTTTAGAGCGCTTGCCCCATCAGTGGAAATGAAACTATTTAGAAACGAGATGACGATGAACTTGGTGTTAGTATGTCATACTTTCCTAGGTCTAACCAATAAAAAAACAACAATTCTAGAACAAATCGATTTTCCTTGTTTTCAAGGGAATAGACTTGCTCTGTGTATATTTATCATGTTTACCCTAATTTGAGCATTAGCTGTATGGTAAAAAGAAATCCATGTATACAAAACCAAGCAACATGGTCGTTGTAAAACCAAATGTTAAAGAAATGATGTAAAAAGTATGGATCCCAGAAACCGTCATCATCCCATTCAGTCCCCAACTTGCCCCTGATTTTTGAGGTTTTATTTAACTGAGATCAAAAGGAAACTGATTCTGCTTTATAAGTCATTCAACATTGGCAAACATCTAAGTAGAAGAAATATTGAAAAGTCATCAGGTTTCTTAAAATGAATAAGGCGTTTGGCAGTATTCCTATAATAGCAATAATAATATTGAACCCAATACCTATTAAAACTGCTAGGAGGGTTAGAGGATAACCATTCAAGTAAGGGATTTTTCACTTTTTATTCCTTTCCAGCCCATTTATATCCAACTCCCCAGACTGTGAGCAAGTGATCATCAGAGGGAAAACCGGATTTTCGAAGCTTTTCACGTAAGTTTCTAACGTGAGAGTCAATCGTCCGGTCTTCAGTTGAAACTTCATATCCCCAAATAGAAGTTATTAAGTGTTCTCTAGTAAAAACTTTATTCTGGTTATTCAGAAATAAACTCATCATCCCAAACTCCTTAGGTGTTAATGAAATTTCCGTTCCGGAATAATGCATTTGAAAAGAATCATGATCCAGAGAAAGGCCTCGAAATAAGATTTTCCCAGTTTCACTCTTTTGTCTTCGCAAAACTGCCTCAATCCTTGCAGTCAGCTCTTCCTCGTCAAAAGGTTTGGAAATATAGTCATCTGCACCATTCTTTAATCCCTTTACAATATCCGTTTTTTCACTCATAGCGGTCAGCATAATAATGGGGGTATCCCAGTATTTTCGGATTTCCTGACATGCTTTCCAGCCGTCAATGTCTGGCATCATAACATCTAATAAAATAAGGTCTACTGAATGTGATGTTAAGTATTCAATTGCATCAATTGCTGATTCTTTCTTAATACAGTTGTATCCCAATGGTGACAAGTACAAGGATAATAAATCTAGCATCAACGTTTCATCATCTACTAATAAAATTGTTTTCATTCTACTGATCTCCTTTAAAAATTAGTTCGAATTCTGTACCAACATTTTCCTTACTTTTTACATTAATTTCGGCACCATGTGCGTGAACAAGCTCTTTTACAATCGCTAGACCAAGTCCCATACCTCCAAGAGATCGTGATCGAGATTTATCAACTCGATATAAACGATTAAAGATATAAGGGATGTCTTTTTCAGGTATCCCTTTTCCGTTATCCTGAACAGAGATATGAATAGAATTTTTGTATTTCCATACTTGTAATATGATTTGTGCCCCTTCATTAGAGTATTTCATTGCGTTGTCTAATAAATTGAAAATGATTTGTTCAAGTCTCAATGGGTCCGCTCTTAAAACTGTGCCTGAAGGGCAGATAACTTTAAAGTTCATATTTTTCTCTAGAAAAGCAGGAGAGAACTTCTGCTCAATTTTTGTAATAAACTTGCTTAAATCGATGTAGTCTTCCTGAATTTCAAAGGAATTTTTGTCGATTTTAGCTAATTCGAATAGCCCTTTAATTAAATGAGACAGACGATTCGTTTCTTCTACTATAATCTCCAAATATTTCCCTCTTTCCTCACTAGAGAGATTACGTTTATATACGATGTCTGCATATCCTTTGATATAAGTTAGAGGAGTCCGAAGTTCATGGGAAATGCTTGCTAAAAAATCATTACGTTCCTGTTTTAAATAATTCAGATCTGTAGCCAATAATTCAATTGATTTAGCTAAATCCCCTAATTCATCATCAGACGTTTTCGGTAAGGAAACAGAAAAATGCCCTTTACTGATTTGTGAGGTAACTTCTTTCATTTTAATAAGCGGTTTTGTGATTCCTTTTGATAGAAAAATAATAATAATAATAGTGAGAATAACGGAAATCCATCCTGCCAAAATAAAGTGCTCATTTAGCCGTTGAATTAAAGAATGAACAGATGCTGTATTTTGAAACATGTATATATATCCGATAAGCTGTCCGTCAGTTTGAATAGGACTGACGGTTGCAATAAAAGGTTCTTCACTCCAATTTCCTTCCACGATCTGCCCATTCCTAGGAATATTAGAAGTAGGTGTCTTTAGGTATTGTTTAAAAGGGTTAATTGGAGAGGAAGTGTCGAGCACCTTTCCAGTTATATCTGTAATCACAACATCCGTATTCGATTCAGACTCCATTAAAACAACATGATCTATCGTTTCGACATCAAACTGTTCTTCAAGAATAGCTCTATGAGAATTTCCCCTCGCTTGAAGAGCATTGAGCTCTTCTTCAACCATGGAATCAACAATTCCCTCGTGTAGAAAGAAAAAAATAAATGTCATCAAACCAAAAATAATCAGAAAGAATAATATTCCAAGTTTTACTGAAAGTTTTTTCACAGAATTCACCTATTTTCAATTAAGTACTTTTATTTTACTCTAAATGTTTGAAGATTTTGTGCAGGGAACTTGATAATACTTAAAAATGTAGGACTGGAATTCAAATAAACTATCGGAGTTCATGAATAGGGTCAATGAATACTCATTTTGCTTAAGAAAAGCATAGAAATGAATTTGTACATCTAGTAAGTGCAGCCCATAAATAAAAAATTGTTACAAAATAGGGGCTTGAATTCAGTACAAAAGCATTTAACCTTGAAAAGGTCTAGGAACTCTAACTATAAAGTTTCTCGTTTTATTAAGTGCGCAATTTTGCATTGATTGTGCTTTTATGTATGGTCATGGTCAAGTATTTTACCTGGGGTTTAGTTAAAAAATTGAGCCTACTCCATAATTTCTGCACATTTTGTTGATATGGTATTGTCAAATGTCAAAGGAGGAGTTATTTACATGTTGACAAAAAGAATAAAAAAATCAGCATTACTATCATTATTAGCAGCCCTTTTCTTAGTATTAGGAGCATGCTCCGACCCTAATAATGAAAACACAGAAGGCACAGAAAATACAGAGAACATGGATGGAATGGATCATAGTAACATGAACCATTCTAGCTCTGGTGAAGTTCCTGAAGATTTGAAAGTAGCAGAAAATCCAACCTATGGGGTTGGAAGTCAAGCGATTATCGAATCAGAACACATGGAAGGGATGAAGGGTGCCAAAGCAACAATTGTAGGTGCCTATGATACTATCGTTTATGCTATTTCGTATACTCCGACAACTGGTGGAGAAAGAGTGGAAAACCATAAGTGGGTTATTCACGAGGAAATTCCAGACGCTGGTGAAGAACCTTTAGAACCTGGAACAGAAATCACAATAGATGCAGCTCATATGGAAGGCATGGATGGAGCAACAGCTGAAATTACTTCAGCCGAGGCAACGACAGTTTATATGGTTGATTTCACTCCAACTACCGGTGGAGAAGAAGTTAAAAATCACAAATGGGTAACAGAAAGTGAATTATCACCGACTGAATAATGTTTGAACAAACAAAAACAATATATTTTTAATCAATCAAAAGAGTGTATAAAAGAGTTGATATACGAAGAAAGAGTTCACTTTAGATAATATCAAGCAAATACTCTGTTCAATATTAAATATCTAATAATTGTGTGACTTAAATCATAATTTTGACGCCGATGCTCTGATTCTAAAAAAATTCTTGAAAGAAATGTAGACAAAGGGTCTACATTTCTTTTTTTAGTATTTAAAGTTGTTTGAAATTGCAGTAGATTAAAGTTATGAAGGGTATTTTCCTAACCCCTTCATTTAATACATATTGTTTCTTTACTGAATATGTACTGGGACCAGTTAACCCAATTGCACAATTGCAATTAAAATGACTCCAAAGTGAGCAAGTATTAGAAAAAATATTCTGCTTTTCTTCCAAAAAAAGCCCCTTATTTAATGCATTTTTAAATATATCTTAATTTCTCAGCTTTATTTAATCATGTTATTAATATAAACATTATCTCTATTTAAACCGATAAATATAATAAATAACTACTAATTGAGGTATTATAGTGAGAAACTTAAGTGAAAAAGATTTAAAGCTTTTAATAGTTATTTCAGTTAGTTTATTGATAAGTTTATTAATTTACATACATTTCTTTCTTTTAAAAGATATGAATGATAAAGAAACTACTTTTGAAAAAAAGCAAGGTAATAATAGTGAAATTCCGAAAATGCATTTAACTGCTGGGACTACTTCAAAGATAATTAGTGCGTCTAAAGGTGAAGAGAAATTAATGGAAGTTAGTGGAAAAGAAATAGTCCCTAAGGAAGAAGCTCTTAATAATGATGGGGCCTTAGACCAATTAAAAATAAATGCACATTTAGATAATATTTTTAAAGAGCCAAGAGTGCCAATTATAGATAAAAACAAATTTCATAGCACATTCGGCAGAAAGGTTGTTTTTATTTACTCTTCTCATAATCGTGAATCCTTCTTACCTTATTTTAAAAAGGGCACAGCACCCGAGATGTCTTACCATTCAAAATTCAATGTAACCCTAGTTGGAGACCGCTTAGGAAATGTGTTGAAACAGAATGGAATAGGGAATAGAGTAAGTGACGTTGATATCATCAGTATTCTTGGGGAACGGGATTTGGATTTTGGAAGCTCATATCAATTGTCTAGAGAAATCGTGCTGAATGAGATGAAGTTTAATCCAGATTTAGAAATGAATTTTGATATTCATCGCGATTCATTGCCTAGAAATTTATCAACAACTACTATTAACGGGAATACCTATGCGAAGATTTCGTTTGTAATTGGAAGTTCACATGAAAACTACGAGGAGAATCTAAAATTCACTAATTCAATTAATGATATGATCGAAAAAAGTTACCCGGGTTTATCGAGGGGTGTAATTATTAAAAGTAGCGAACAAGGTAACGGTGTATATAATCAAGATTTATCTCCTAATAGTGTCATTATTGAAATTGGTGGAGTAGAAAATCGAATTGATGAGCTTTACCGTACTGCAGATTTATTAGGAAATGTTATAAGTGAATATTATTGGCAAACAGTGCATTAATTTTATTTAATGGGAAATTATTGTTTAGGTTTAAGAGTAAAAGAGAGAGAATTTAATTTCTATCGATTATGTTAGTCTCTAATTCTAAAATATATGAATAGGACTTTTCCTACTTATGAATTAATGAACAAAATGCAGAAGCGAGGGAAGCAAACAGGTAGTTTGTTCATAAACTTTTCGTATTATATGAAGAGGAATATCTTTATTTTAAAAGATAGTCTTTTCTAATGAATGCAGCAGGATACTTGAGGAAGAAAAATAAATAATATACTTGACCGTGTACTATGGTACACGGTTTAAATTTGTTATGGGGTGAATTATTTGAGTTATCTTATTAGTAAACTTGCTGATAAAAGTGGGGTAAATAAAGAGAAAATTAGATATTACGAAACCAGCTAATAGTTGTCAACATTTTTCAATAAAAAAATTAAAATAATGATGATATACTAAAAATGAGTATGCTAAATAACCTTCCTTATCTTCATATTTGGAAGGTTTTGTTTTATATTGATAAATATAGTCTCCAAGCTAATTCTTGGAAAGTAGTTTTGTTCTTTAAAAGTGCGTAAATTAAGTGTAAAAGCTTATTAACACAAGCGATACTTGCTACTCTATAGGGTTTACCTTCGTTGCGTTTTTTATCGTAAAACTCTCTTAATTTTCTATTCCTAGGAATAACAGTGTCACTCGTCTTTTGCTTTCGGGCATCTCGAATTCCACAGTATACAGCCATAAATAATGCTTGCCTTAGCCTTCTGGATCCTCTTTTCGTTATCCGATTTTGGGTTGCCGTAAATCGTCCAGAAGAGTAAACGCTTGGATCTACTCCTGCAAAGGCAACTAATTTTTTAGGGTGATTAAACCGATCTATTTCTCCAATTTCGGATATGATTGTTGCCGCAATCTTCCCTCCGATACCAGGGATAGACTGGATAATCTTATATTCTTCCATTTCTTTAGCGAGGGCATCTATTTCTGCTTCAAGTTGTGATAGATGCTCTTGGTATTGAAGAACAATGGCTATTAACATCTTTAAATTAAAAATAAGGCTTTCATACAAATTGCTTTGAAATGGATTTCGTAATGCTGCTTCACCCACTTTTCAGAACGTCTTGTACATAACGATACAATCTTTTCAGTTAATACTGATTCTGTAGTACTTAATACATGTTCAGAAGTAGGGAACAAGGAAAGAGTCTGTAAAGATACTTTCGAATACAAATCACCAAAGACCCCTCTATACTCAGGAAATACCTGATCTAGTACTGTTAGAAGCTGTATCTTGGTTTGCGAAGAGATACTTGAAATGGTCTCTTGTTGCCTTGTAAGATTACGAAGGTTTAAGAGTTGGATACCTCTTTTCTTATACGGTTCAATTTCTTCTTTATAGAATAATTC
>NZ_JBLUOI010000037.1:0-49745 GCF_048059995.1 Metabacillus sp. YM-086
TTTAAGCTCCTGTACGTTTACAATTTTTGATCTTGAAACAACTGGATTTTTTCCAAACATGGGGGATGAAATTATTTCAATCGGGGCAATTAAAGTAAAAAACTTTGAAATATTATATGATGAGGCATTTTATACGATTATGAAACCAATTAATAAAATTCCGAAAACAGTTGAAGAACTAACAGGATTATCGGGAGAGATCTTAACAAAAGCCGAATCATTTCCTGTTGGCATAAGTAAATTTCTTGACTATTGCAAAGGAAGTATTTTGGTTGCCCACCCTGCTACATTCGATATAGAGTTTATGAAAACAGTTCTTAATCAATGGAATTTTCCGGATTTCTCAGTGGATTTTCTTGACTCCCATTTGATCGCAAATGACTTATTTACAGAAGAAAGAAATTATTTAGATAATCTCATAGAGCGTTTTAATATATCAGAGCGCGAACGACATCATGCTTTAAATGACGCTGTTATGACCGCTAATGTTTTTATCAAACTTCTACAGCATTATGATCATTCCGTTATAAGAAACCCAAAACAATTATTAGATAAAATCGAAGAAAACGATACAGTTAATGAGGGTTACTCTTAAAAAGAGCATTGAAAAAGGTGTGGCAAATTGCCACACCTTTTTGTTGTTTATATTTTTTTGAAAATAGCAGCTTGTGACGTTATTTCTCCTGCTTGATAATTAGTAATATGTGAGAATTTGTAGACACATCCGTATCCATCAATATCAAATAATGTCATTTCCATAAAATCTTGTGGTAGTTCGTGTAAATGCTTCAAAAGAATTTCATTTTCAGAGTAAAATTGTAAATCCCCCTCCTGTAAGTAGTGGACGAAAGGATTTGTTTCTAGACGTTTTTCTAAAGGAATGTTGTAAAAATTCATTTAAAGCACCTCACCTTTTTATTTTCTTTGTTTTCTGTATTTTCTGATTATTTATATAATACACCAAAACTTCTCGTTTGAAAACTATTTTTTAAAAATTATTATTATTTTTTCTTGTCATATTATGACTATAGTAAAATCTCAAAATCTTTGCCATTTATTATCATACCACCACTCCCCTTTTCTCAAGGATATAAGCAAATGATACCAATTACCAAAGAGAATATTCATGTTAAAATGTGATGGAGGATGTGATGATTTTGAAAAAATTTATAGTTTTTTTTATTATATTACTATTATCATTGCCTATTCTTGTTAGTTTTACTTCAGGCAGTACGGTTGGGGCCTATTCATCCTTTCTGTCTCCAGAAGGTATTCAATTTGTTAGTTATTCCCATGAATGGGACGAGCATAAATTAATAGATTTATATAAGGAACTTAAACAAAACAAGTATGGAGAAGAAATAAATATGCTTCAAGAAATTAGGGTTGTGGCAGGAAATCATTCCTCAGGAGATACAAAGGGCAGCTACCATCCAATATCAAAGACAATTGTACTTTATCAAGGTGACAAGTATCGTGAACCTGATGATTATCGAGAAACATTGTCACACGAATATGGCCATCATTTTGCTTATTATTATTTTCCCTCCCACCACCTCCCTTTTTCTAAGTGGCGAAAGTTAAGAGGCATAAACATTGCTCAGCTGCGTTGGGATGCGTTTTGGAACTATGAAGAGAAAAATCATTCTTTCTATCCGCAAGAAATTATTGCAGATGATTATGTACTTTTATATGGTGCAACAAATTATGTTAATCCAAAAGATGTTTATAGTAATGAAGCCTTTTACCTCCGAACACAGCATGAAAATCAGCAACTTCCAAACGTGTTAGAAAATAAAGAACTTCTAGCTTATTTAGAAGAAAAAAGCGGAGTTGCTATTGATAAAGAGCGCCTTATCCAAACACCATTTTTCACAAATATTGAAGATGACAAAATAAGCTTTTCTGTCTCCGAAAAGACGAACATTGCTTATAGATTAAATATAGAACTTTTTAGTCCATCTAGCGAACTACAAACGGTAGAGCTCTATAAGATTACAGATAATGATGACAATGAGATCGAATTTTCTTTAGATGATGTCGGTCTCGGGCGCTTTTCAGATTTTGAATCTGCCATTATATCAATTGATGTTGTGGATTTAACAACTTCGATTGGATTTGAGACAAAGGAGACAACATTGAACTTTTAAAAGATAAAAGAGGAATGGGATACTGTTATCCTAACACACTATATGTATGGCTAATTACATTAATAAAAAGTGTTTTCTAATCCAATTATAATAATGGTCCAGTATTGACGAACTGGACCATTATTTGTATGTGAAAACCATATGTGTATCGTTTTATAATGAAAGTGTACAAATTGCATTCGAAAACGGCATATGTGTATGCTTTTGCTTAGATTGAAAGTTTAAAACCATTCGTTTAATCCAACAACTGGTAAAAATGACATTGAAAGTGGTGTTAATTGTGATTTTTATCCATTTGCGTATGGTTTTATAGTTAGAATGGTACAAATTGCATTCGAAAACGACAAATGTGTATGCTTTTGCTTAGATTGAAAGTTTAAAACCATTCGTTTAATCCAATAAATGTAAAAAACAACATTAAAAATGTTCTTAATTGTAATTTTTATCCATTTGCATATCATTTTACAGTGATAAAACAAAAATGACCATCAAAACAGTGCTAATTTGATGGTCACCTCAGATAATACTTTTAATTTCATACTAGCTAACGAAACCCTCTACATACATTCACAATCCCGTTCCCTATTTTCTTTCATACAAAACAGTTAAACTAATTAAAGTGACAAGTATCGTTGCTCCCATATCTGAAAGGATTGCAATCCATAATGTTAGCAAGCCTGGGATCGTCAACAATAAGGCAATTAGCTTCAATCCAAGTGCAAGTGTAATATTAAGCTTAATAATGGAATTCACTTTCTTTGCTGACTTTATTGCGGATGGTAATTTCCCAAGGTGATCCTGCATTAATACAATATCAGCTGTTTCAATTGCACTATCAGTCCCTTTCCCCATGGCAATTCCTAAGTCTGCTGTTGCAAGTGCTGGTGCATCGTTTATTCCATCACCAATCATTGCAACCTTAGTCCCTTTAGAGAGCTCTTTTACTTTTTCAACTTTCTCATCTGGTAGCAAGCCAGCGAAATATGAAGTTAAACCTACCTTTGATGCTACTTTCTCTGCTGTGCTTTCATGGTCACCAGTTAACATGACTGTCTTTTGGATTCCTGCTGCATGTAAAGCCCTAATAACATCCGCACTCTCTTCTCTTATTTCATCTGCGATCCCCATGATGCCAAGTACTTTTTCAGTACTAGCTAATATTACTAATGTCATGCCTGATTGTTTATATTGTTTAATTTGTGCTTTTACACCTTCCTCTATATGCACATTTTTCATATGTGCTTCGTTACCAAGGAAGTAAGTCTCTCCATCTATTTTTGCAACAATTCCACTTCCCGAAACTGTTGTTATTTCCTCTGGTTCAATCAAAGATAGTCCTTCAGCCTTTCTCATCACTGCTTTTGCAATCGGATGTGATGAGCTTTTTTCAATGGAAGCTGCAATTTGTAAAAACTTCGGATCATATTCTACAAAATCCTCTACAAATGGCTGCCCCTTTGTTAGGGTGCCTGTTTTATCAAAGGCAATCGTATGAATTTTACCTAACTGCTCTAAAAATACTCCGCCTTTTACAAGTATTCCATTGCGAGCATTTTTGGTAATACCAGACACAATGGCGATCGGTGAAGATAAAACTAAGGCACATGGACAACCTACAATTAATACCGCTAATCCCTGATAAAACCAATCTCCCCAGCTACCGTTGAATAACAATGGTGGAATTAGCATCACAACTGCAGAAATAATCATGATCAAGGGCGTATAATATTTTGCGAACTTATTTATAAACAATTCTGTTGGTGTCTTTGTTTCTTGCGCTTCCTCTACTAAATGGAGAATTTTTGCTAATGACGATTCTTCATATGCTTTAGTAATTTTTATTTTTAGTACACCTTCATTGTTAATGCTTCCTCCATAAACCGGCTCATCTTTATCTTTTTCAACTGGCATGCTCTCTCCTGTGATAGCTGCTTCGTTTACAGAGCTTTTTCCTTCTAACACTAAACCATCCGAAGGAATTTTTTCACCAGAACGAACTAAAACAATTTGATTTGCCTTTAAAGATGAAATTTCGACTATTTTTTCTTGACCATTTTCAAGTACAGTTGCTTCCTTTGGAGCTATCGCTAGCAGTTTTTCCATTGAATTTCTAGCTTTTTGCATCCCCAAGCCTTCTAGGTATTCATTTAAACCAAAAAGAATTGCAACTAAAGCTCCTTCTTTCCATTCTCCAATACCTAATGCACCAATTAAGGCAATTGTCATTAACGTTTCGATATTAAATTTTAATTTAAATAGATTTTTCAATCCCTTTATAAAGGTTTGGTATCCACTTAAAACGGTTGCTGCTAGAAAAAGTCCGATTGCAATATATTCATTAAAAAAGAAATCTGTTAGAAAACCTGCAAGATAGAAACCAGCTGATAGGGATAAAAGTAAAATCCAATTAACCCCTGTAGGGTGATGATGCTCATGATCATGCTCGTGTTCGTCAGCTTCTATATATGCCCCATCTGAAGATAAAATCTTTTTTACTTTTTCAATATCAACATTACTTTCTAGTTTAAGCTTACCTGTGTTATAGCTTAAAGATGCTGTATGTCCTGATGGTAATTTATTTATTTCTTCCTGTAATTCTCTTGTACAGTTTGCACATGTTAATCCTTTAACTTTATATTCTTCCATTGTGCTCAACTCCAAAATAAATGCTTAATGATGCTGTGCATGGTTAATTGTTTGTTGCAGAACATTCATTACGTGATTATCATCGGGCGAATAATATAATGTTGTCCCTTCCCTTCTATACTTAACCAAGCGTAAATTTTTCAAAAATCTTAATTGATGTGAAACGGTTGATTGAAGTAACGATAATTTTTCAGCAATTTCATTCACTGAATGTTCACTTTGCGAGAGTAAGTGTAATATTTTAATTCTGGTTGGATCACCTAATGCCTTAAACGTCTGTGAAACAATAAATAATGTTTCTTCGTCTAATTGATCTTGTGGTTCCTTTTTACCTGATTCATCCATGATCAGCACCTCTTACTTTTTAGTATATATCAAAATATGCATATATGTTCATATTATCTAATTAAATAATAAAAAAAAGATTGACTCTTGTCAATCCTAACCAATTAATAAAAATACCTCCAATATGAAAATACCGGTTAATAAACTAAGCAAATGATAAAAACGATTTGCCTTCTTACTTGATGTTAGAAATAATTCAACAATCGAAATGTATAGCATTGTACTAATTGCAACACCTAATAAGGCCCCTAAAATCATGTCATTTTTTATCGTCACAATATTTCCTAGTAAGACAAATCCATAAAGACTAAATGTAAGATAAAGAAAAGCAGTGACTATAAGATGAGGCTTAAGCTTTAATGCAATAGCTAGCATCATTAATGCCATCCCCTCCGGTAAGTGATGTAAAATAATGAGATGATAAAGATGTCCTTCGTGGTCCGCATGGTTCCCCATAGCAAACCCTGAAGGTGCATTATGTAATGTAATGGCAATAAGCAGAAGAAAAAACGTTGATTTTGATTCATCTTTTGATGAATGATGTACATACTGATCCATTACTATCATACATAGAAGACCAACACCTATTCCCAAAATAATAGATAAAGGCTGATAATGTGAAAAACTATGTGGAATAAACTCAAGACATAGTATTCCCACAATCATACCGGCACTAAGAGAGAACAAGTAGT
Source organism: Metabacillus sp. YM-086 (assembly GCF_048059995.1). Classification (NCBI taxonomy): domain Bacteria; kingdom Bacillati; phylum Bacillota; class Bacilli; order Caryophanales; family Bacillaceae; genus Metabacillus; species Metabacillus sp. YM-086. The sequence continues at coordinate 5,834 of NZ_JBLUOI010000037.1, forward strand.
CGATCTTCCAATTTCCTATTTTACTAATGATAAGTGATAGAACCCCACCTGCTATCAATGATAAAAACACATAAAGGCAAAACAAAAAATCCACTCTATTCCCTCCATTACATTACAGATAAAGCAATTACTTTAAGTTATGAACAGCTTTACCTGTTTAGTACAAGGGCAATTAAGAGATGATTTGTGAAAGAAAGTAATCAATAACACTTTCAGAATGTAAACGTACTCCAACATATGGAGGCCTTATATGGTTGTTCATCTCATATGGCATACCTAACCACAGATATTTTTTATCTATAATTATGAATGGAAATGAAACTGATTGGGCTTTAATGCTTTTCATGTTATCAGGGGATATTGTAGTTAAACGGACATTGCTGCTTCGGCTATTGATTATGTCTTTCCACTCCTCGGATAACCCTTTGGTAGTAGGTAGTCCAACAATTATTGAAGAATAGGCCTTTTTCACATCTTTCATGATAAGTTCCAGCTTTTTTGCATGAACCCATGTTAAATTTGCATGTTGGTTCTTAATCCATGTCCCTATTTGCTGTTGTCCGACTTTTTGATTTTTACTTACCTGATGATCAACAAGCTGACGTATTGTTTTTCCCCGGAACACCTTAGATTGAAGAAATTGTTGATCAGCCAGATGAACAAACTTTCCTCTAGTTCTTGTCATGGCAACATTAATAAGTCGCTCACTATCCTTGCCAATTAAAAGCATTCCAGGTCGTTCTTGCGGATAACTATCGACCGTATCAAATACCATAACATCCCTTTCACTTCCTTGAAATCTATGAACTGTTGCAGAAATAATGTCCGAATCCAATCGTTCTATTGAATATACATCATTTAGTAGCATGTCCATTAAAGCTGCCTGAGCACGATAAGGTGTAACATATCCAATTGACCTTGCTCCTGCTAAGAATGACTCGTGTATTATTTGAAAGGATAAAAGTAAATGCCAAAGGTTATATCGTGAATTTGATGTTTTTTCACGCATACTGTACATTCCGCTATAACTGCTGTCTAACAATATGGACGAACAATTTGAAAATGGTTCTCTTTCTACAATTGAATTTCTAGCAGATTTCACACTTTCGTGATCTCCAACAAGATCATGATAAATGTACTTATTTGTGAATGAAGAAATATCCGGGTGCATTCTTCTTTGTTCTTTTAAAAGAAAAAGATGAGGATGTAGAGTACTACTTGAATGATCATCAAGCCAATCAACTACACCTGCTTTATGAAAAATGTCGTTTCTTAACCATTCATCAACAAGAGCATGTTTTGCAGCCGCAATTGGAGGAAGCTGCTTAAAATCTCCGCAAATGATCACTCTTCGGCCGAGAGTTGCAGCAAAAGCAATTTGCGGAATATAGGCCATACTTGCTTCATCAATTATGACAAGATCATAGTTTTTTTCATAAATGCTCGGATCATTCGCAGCTTTTGATAATGTTGTTCCTACAAGATCGGCATCCTTTACAAGTTCAATTTCCTTCTGTCTTATTTTTTCTAAAACTGTTGCTAACTTTCGTTCAATTTCAAGCAATTGTTCAGAATCTCTTTGACTGTAAGATTGTGAAAGAGTTTGCTTCATCCCCCTTCGTTGTTCATGCAATTCATTTCTTTGTTTCGCTAATTCGGGGTGTCTTTTATGAATAAGCTCCAATGTTGTAAGGTTATCGTTTGATGTAATCGACGTTTGCGAACCATAACGAAGCAAATCACCTTCGCGAAAATGGCCTTTCTTATTTATAAAACGGGATATTTCCATCATTAACACATCAACTGCTTGATTACTCTGAGACAGAACTAATACTCGATCACCTTTTACATATTTATTTCCTGCTACCCTGCTCAATGTATAGGTTTTACCTGTACCAGGGGGACCCCAAACAAATGTGACAGGATTATATTTACTTCGTAAAACAAGTTCATGAACAGATGATTTTACTTTTTCTGTAGGATGCTTTGGATCATTAGATGGATTCATCAATCTTTTAATACGTGCTTTCTTCCGCTTACTTTCTTTTATTTCATCAAATCTTTCATGTAGTTGGTCTAACAACTCCCATGGATCATGAAGCAAAAATAGCTCGGAAGGCTCATGTCCAAGAGATTCCTCTAAGGATAAGATCACACTTTTTCCCTCTGATGAAAGAATTTTACCGTTTACTATTCTTTTTCCAAATTCAACTTTAATTGAAGAGCCCATTGGCACACGAATGGGAACAGTTGTATCAAAATAATAAGTAAATGATCCATCGTTTGACATCAGTTGGCCACCTTTTAGTGTGTACCTCGTACTTCCATATTTTTTTAGATGCATAATTTCCACACGTATTGCCTTTTGCCAAGTTTTTATATAAAAATTAGTAGATTTCATGTTTATAACTTCCTTATTGTTTTTCTAACAGTTTTCACCGAAACAAACTATACCATGAAGGTGTTTGAAAAGCGAACTCCTTTTAAAGGATACTAATTAGAAATAAAAAAGGACCAAAATTGGTCCCATTTACGCAGATCTTATCTATACCAACATATCCTTAGAATGGTTGGTACATGTACATTCAGTTAAGCTGTAACCTGTGACTTGAAATCCATTTTTTTGTAAAAAACGAACACCCATGTTCTTTTCAAGTTGGCTTCCAGCAACAAGATGTACTTTTTTATTAGGAATTTCATGAAAATATCTTCTTAAATATGCAATAGGTATCACAATTGAATCGAAGTTCTTCATCGTTGACAAATTATTATAATCTCTTACATCCACAACTTGACTAGATTGATCATGATGATCTATATCTACACAAGGTACATTCTTAATAGAAATTGACCTTTTTAAATAACTTCCGGTTAACACAATAAGAATAATACCAGCTATGAGATAAAGCATCTCCCTTCCCCCTCTAAGAAGTAAATGACAATGTTATTAACTTATATAAATATAGATGCTTTTAGATGGTTTTATCAAGTAATCGGATTTGAATCTGATCATTTTTTTATAGCTAGCTTGCTATAGCTTACAGTTTCAGGCATTGTCTTACTAATATGAAAGATACCCTTACTTGTTAAATTGATCTAAAATTGGGTACAGCTCTTCAAGATGAGTGATTTCAAAGTCTGGTTGTACTTCGTTACGTTCTTTGTTATGACGATTAATCCAAACAGATTTCATTCCAACTCTTGATGCACCTAAAATATCTGTCATAAGATTATCTCCTACCATTATTGCCTCATCTTTTGAAAGATTCATTTTTTCTAAAGCATGCTCAAAAATAGTTGGATCAGGTTTTCCTCTTCCAAAAGCACCGGAAATAATAATTTGCTCAAAGTAAGGAACAAGCTCTGGAGTAATTTCTAATTTAGTATTTTGTAAGTCTGGAGAACCATTTGTTAACAAAAGAAGACGGTAAGATTCCTTTAACTTGTCCAACACTTGAAAAGATTCATCGTAAACAAAAGGTTTTTTTCGTCTTTGTGCTGGGAATTCTTCAGCTAGTGTTGCTCCATATTCAGGATCATCAATTCCACAAGCTTTTAAGCCTCTTGTCCATGCTTCTTTTCGATATGTAGGAACGATGTTTTTCATCTTTTGAAAATTTTCTTCATCGTCTAAAAAGTTACCCCAAAGACCTTCAAACGGGTTGATTCCAATCATTTGCGTAAAATCAAATGTTTCGTATGAGGAATAAAGCTCTTTCGCTTCGTTTCGAACAGCTTCTTCAAGCTTTTCAGAATCGATTCCATATTTTTGTTCGGCTAATTGACATGTCGCAACAAATGCTTCCTTTACACTTTTTTGATCCCATAATAACGTATCATCTAAATCAAAGAAAATAGCTTTAATCAATGTTTGTCCCCCTTAAAACCTATGTATTTTTAAATTAAAAACTCTTACTATTCAAACAATAGCTTACAAATAATTGACCAATAAGTAAATAGCACCTGAGAAAATCCTTTGTTGAAATATTCAAAACAGCAAAAAACCACTCACTAGCGAGCAGTTTTTAAAGTTACAATTTAATTTATACAGATTGTTTCTTTATTTCATCTCGATCTTCATTAGAAATACTTTCCCTTAAAATATAAAAATAAATGCGGAATATTTCTTCAATTGCGGCTTCTATTTCTTCATTTTCATTGTTTTTTAATCTCTTTTTTAATGCTTCATAAACAGATTGTTTATTGTGTCCACGCATTGCGATGATAAAGGGAAAACCGAATTTCTTTATATATTTATTATGATAAGCGATGAATTTTTTATATTCTCTAGGTGTTAAAGATCTAAATCCCGATTGCTTGCCTACATAATTGTAAGGGTTTTGACCTCGAATTGTTTCAATAAAATCCGGAAGAGTTTGAAGTAGGGCAACTCTTTCTTCGATTGTATATTTTTTCACACGTTTTTTCATTGCATGATGAAGAAATTGATAAGAGGGAAAAGGTCTTAATTCGGATACCTGTTCGGCAATTGAATGCTCAAAAATCCAACGAAAAGTTGAAACAAATTCCTCACGTGTAAGCACATTCGCATCATGAATTGTCATCACTAGATATCACTCTCCATTAAAGATTTTTATCTTATTGAATTTCTTATTTTTTGTTTACCACCTCTCTGTATCGTTGAACAGCTCTAATGATTCCTGTGTAACCAGTACACCGACAAAGGTTGCCTGATAAATGTTCAATAACCTCCTCATCTGTTGGCTGCTGATTTTGCTCTAATAAATCCTTTAGCGCTATGATCATTCCTGGAGTACAATATCCACATTGAAGTCCACCTTCTTCAAGAAATGCCTGCTGAATAGGATGAAGTGATTGATGTGATACATGTTCAATTGTTTCTATTGTTGAAAGATGTATCTGATAGGCCATGACTAAGCAAGAATTTACAACTTTTCCATTTAGTAATACCGAGCATGCTCCGCACCTTCCGATTTCACAAGATATTTTAGTGCCTGTTAATTGTAAATCTGTTCTTATAATATCGACTAACCGATAAGTTGGCGGTACGGTTAAATGATACGGTTGACCATTTAATTCAAAAGAAAGATCTATTTTATTTTCCACTTTTGCCTCTTTCATAGAAGCACCTCCTGTTACTTATCGACAAAGGTGTTAATTGTTAATGCATCCAAAACTTCTTCGGGAGAAACGGGGAGATTCTTCACCCATAAGCCACATGCATCATGAATAGCAGCAGTTACTGCAGGTGCAATTGCAACAGTACCAATTTCACCAACACCTCTTGGACCAAATACATCTCCCTCCATTAAAGACTCGTCAACAAACACCTTCATTTCTTTTGGAATATCTTTAATGGTTGGAATGAGATACGAATCAAGATTTTGTGTATGATAGCGACTATTTTCCATCACTGAATCTTCATTTATTGTAAAACCAAGCCCCATAACTGCCCCGCCTTCAATCTGCCCTAAATAACCTAGTGGATTCACTACTGGCCCCGCAGCCACACAATGGTCCATTTTTGTTACCTTTACCCTCCCTGTCAACTGGTCGATTTCCACCTCTGCTACAACTGCGGCAAAGGAGTATAAATAATGTCCCCCTATAACTGCATCTGGGGTGGTTGGAAAATGGAATTGTGTATGAAAAACGGGAAGTTTATCATATAAATAGTTTGCTAAATCATAATAACTGATAATAAGTTGATCAATTTTTCCTTTCCGCCAAATTCCTTTTCCCCCTAAATAAAGGAGATCACGTGTCGTATCTGTGTAAGAGGCTGCCTCATCTAATATTTTATTTAAAAATGGATCTCTTAGCTTTTGAATGCCATTCCAAATCATATTTGTTGAACGAGATGCAGTTGAGGAACCTGAAGAAGGAACGAGATCTGTATCACCTATTACAATCTTTAAATCTTCTTTTCTACACCCTAAAGCTTCCATCATCATAATTTCGATTGAAGCCAACAATCCTTGGCCAAATTCTTCAAATCCGAAAGCAATTTCAATTTTCCCATCCTTGGTTAAAGAAAGGCGAGCACCTGAAGGATCAGGTCGACCAAAGCCAAGACCCCCGCCATGCATAGTGATTGCCACGCCTCTACCTTTCACATTTAGAGGCTCTGTTTTTAAAGGCTGCGTTAATATGGGAGATTTTTTAATCATATTTAAAACACTTCTAGCTCCATCATTCCTTACTATTCGTTGTCCTAACGGCCCGGGATCATCTGCATTTCTAAGATTTTGTTCTCTAAATACTAATGGATCAATTTGTAACAACTCAGCTAGTCTATCCATTTGTGACTCTAATGCAAAGGTAACTTGATTTCCTCCGAATCCACGATATTCACCTGAAACTCCATTATTTGTAAACACAGAGACTCCTTCAATATCAACATATGGAATGATATAAGGACCCGTTGAATGCTCAACTGCGAAGTCTAAAACAGCTGGTCCAAGTGTTGCATATGCCCCTGTGTCTGCAACAATTCGAACAATATGTCCTACTAATTTTCCTTCTTCGTTCGCCCCTGTTGTCATGGTTATCTTCATAGGATGTCGTTTAATACCCGCTCTTACTGATTCCGTCCTCTTATTATGGAGCTTTACTGGTTTTTGTGTTTTAATAGCTAACAAAGCCGCATATGGTTGGATATTTAACTCATCTTTCCCACCGAATGAACCACCGATTGGACTTGATATCACTCGGATTGAACTTTCAGGTATAGATAAGATTCTAGCTAGCTGCATCCGGTCTTTAAAACCGTGTTGTGTTGCCGCATAAACCGTTAATTTACCATCATTCTCTGGAACAACAACTCCTCCCTCTGTTTCCATATATGCATGCATTTGTCTTGGAGTTTCATAGGTTTCCTCAACAATGTAAGGACATTTTTTAAGTTCATCTAAAACATGTTCACTGTTCTTGTACCCTGCACGATGCAAAACATTTCCAGCAGGATGTAATTTCATTTGTGAACTTAAAGCTTTGTCCGGGCAATCAATCACCTCCAGTGGTTCATATTCAACAAGAATGAGCGAAAGTGCCTTCATAGCAATTTCCTCATTAATCGCTGCAACTGCAGCAACTGCGTCACCTACGTAGCGAACAGTGTCTTCGCACAAAACAGGCTGATCAGGAAATATTAATCCAAAACGATTCATCCCTGGAACATCTTTATATGTGATGATCGCTTCAACCCCCTCAAGTTGTTCTGCTTCAGTTGTGTTAATTGAGTTAATTTTTGCATGAGGAAACGAACTTCTTAACACTTTCCCAATTAACATGTTTGGGAAGCAATAATCAGTTAAATATTTTAGCGAGCCAGTTACTTTATCATGGCCATCAGGACGGATTCTCCATTTACTTTTGTACTCGTTTTTATTTAACTCCTTCATCCCTCTTATCCCTCCCTTAGGATCGTTTCTAATTTTTCTGTAAGAATGTTTGCTGTAACCTTCTTCCGGTACGACTCTGTTACAAAGGCATCCGAATATGAGTGAAATTCTTCTAAAATTGTATTGTATATAATGTCTCTTGTTATTTGAGATCTACTACCGGTCAATAGCTTTTCTAGTTTTTGTAGTCTAATAGGAAAATGTGTTCCTCCCCCGACAGCTATGCGAATAAATGAATTTTCATTATGACCGCACTTGCTCCAACAACAACTAACCGTCACTAAAGAAGCTGTAAAGGCTTCTCTTCTTCCAACCTTTCGATAAAAACTTTTTGTTTTCTTAGCTTGAAGAGGAATTAAAATGTCAAGAAGCAAAAAGGGGTATGATCCTTTTTCTTTTAACCAGGTTGCTAAATCAATCACGTATATTTGGTCTTTAAGCGCTATTTTCACTTTCGCATCTAACACAAGAAGGGCTGGAATTGCGTCACCAATTCCACTTGCTACATTTCCTCCTATTGTTGCACGATTCCGAACAGCAGGTGCAGCAATGTTTCTACAAGCTTCAGTTAATAATGGACAGTGTTCTACTATCTCAGGATGCGTGATACACTCTGCAATCGATGTAAGTGCACCGATTGCTAAAATATTCTCATCATTCTTTTCATATCTAACTTTTTTTAATTGTTCAATACAGGAAAGATTAATTAGTCTTGAAGGAAGGGGAACACCTGATTCCCATTGGATTTGATGAAGCGTACCTCCTGCTACATATTCGCCTTCAAAAAGCACTTTCAATTTTATTGCATTCTCAATTGTTATTGGATGTTCGACGAAGATCTCGGATTTCAGCATAGTTGATTGTTGTTCGGCATGCATTACATCACCTAATTTCATTTAGAATTTTTGTGAACAAAACAGATGAGAATAGAAAATGGAGGTTAGTAGTTTGAGGTTAATTTAAAACCTAGTACATTCTTTGATTAGCCAAGTTGGGGACTTACTATTTGTTTATAAGTCTCATACTGTTCTAGTGTATCAATATCTATTAATTGGTGATAATCTGTATTTATTTTTAAACCATTTAACATTCCCGTTTTCAAAAGGCTTCTCGCCCCTTGATCACCTTTAATTTTTAATAAAGAATCAAATCCCTTCTTTTGAAATAAGATTGGTGGTTTCATTGAAATTCCATCGAACGAGGCGATAAAATCATGTTCATTGGATGTTCGACTTATTAATTTATCTATCAATTGTGAAGTAATAAACGGTTGGTCCGCTAAAAAAACTAAAACGGCATCAGCTCCTACTTGCTTTGCTCTTTGAATACCTGCTTGAAGTGAATAAGATTGACCGAGATGTGCTTGCAAGCTGATAATATGCTCCCAATGAATAGAATTTGTAAGAAGCGGCTCAATCGTTCGAAGCCAGTTTGGTTGAAAGTCTTTTGTGACAATTACTAAATGATTAATCTTAGATTTAACAATTTCCTTTAATGCCATTGTTCCAAGAGTGTCACCTGCTAAAGGCAATGATAGTTTACAAGTACCCATACGTGAGCTGTGACCTGCTGCCAAGTAAATTCCCACGATGTTTTCGTTATACATTTACACACCTCCTTGCTTTCTGTTCGATTAATTCAGCAACAATGCTAACAGCAATTTCATGTGGTCCTTCAGCCCCTATTGATAAACCAACAGGTGAATGAACCCAATCTTGAACCTTTTTTCCTTGTAACAACCTTTGCGCTCGATCTTTTGAGCCTAAGATCCCTAAGTATGATAGTTGTTTTTTTAGTAAGTACTTCACTAACTCGAGATCTTTTTGAAAATGATGTGTCATTAACACAATTGAGTCTGAGGTTGTAAACGTATAGCTAGATAGAAATTCTTCAGGAGATCGTACAACGGTTTCGGTTGCTGAAGGAAAATAATCTTTGTGACAATAAGCTGGCCTCCAATCTGCAACAATGACTCCATAGCCTGATTGTTGAGCAAGTTGTGCAAGAGGTCTAGCATCAGCTCCTGCTCCATAGATAAATAGTCTAGGTCTCGCTTGAATTTCTTGTTTAAAAAGGAGATAGTCATTCTCCATCCTTATTGCTTCTGATTGCCATTTTTCTTTTTGGGGAAAATCTCCTTTCCATTGTCCAAAATACTCAGCATTTTCTGTATAAAAAAGATAACCGTAAACATCACCTTCAAGAGATAGTTGTTTAATGTACGAGACCGATATACCATGATTAGTAAGCTCTCTTACCTTTTTTAAGTGCGACATCAATTCTGGGGTTATTGACTCAATTAATACCTTTATTGTCCCGTTACATCCAACCCCCTGTCCCCATGACAAGTCATCTTCTGCTGTTAAGTCATACGTTATCAAAGTGGAGCCCTTCTGATGAAAATACTCTTTACATCTTTCTTTTAAGTCTTCTTCTAAACATCCTCCACTTAACAGTCCCGTTTGAACTCCATCTTCATGAAAAAGCATAGTGGATCCAGCCTTTTTATACGAAGAGCCATCCACATTAACAATCGTTGCTAATACCATTTCCTGTGTGGATTCTGAAATGGTGTCGAGGATTTCATAAATGTCGGTTCCCATCCTGCTCCTCCCTCTCTATTAAATCATCGTATCGACTCTCGATATTCTTCGTACTAATCGCTGAATAGAAGAATTTGCTTCTTTTAGCACAATTGATTTATCAATTGTTAGTAAACGTTGGTCTTCCATCACAATTTTTCCATTAATGATCGATGTTTCTACATCTGCTCTCGTTGCTGAATAGACAATTCTTGAAATAGGATCAACCTCTGTTGAAGGATACGTATGAAAATCATTTAAGTCTAATATCACAACATCAGCTTTTTTCCCGACTTCTAAGCTACCAATCTCTTTTTCCATTCCCATTGCAGCTGCTCCCCCCATCGTTGCCATTTTGAATACTTTTTTTGCATCCATAGCCGTTGGACCATGGTCTGGCTTTTGAATAAGTGCTGTTAACCTCATTTCATTGAACATATCAAGATTATTGTTACAAGGTGCACCATCAGCACCAATACTTAGAAATACTCCTTGATCAAGCATCTCAGGAGTATTTGCCACTCCAGAAGCAAGCTTTAAATTTGAGCCAGGACAATGACTTACCTTTACTCCTCTATCACGAATAATTCTTTTCTCTTGTTCGTCGAGCCAAATGCAATGAGCTAGTAATAATCTGGGATTTGCTAAGCCGATATGATCCAAATAAACAACATTTCTCATTCCTCGCTCACGTTCAACCATTTCTATTTCTGTTTGATTTTCTGATGCATGGGTGTGTACCATTACTTGATACTGCTGAGATAAATCCCTTACTTGCGTTAACATCTTTTCTGAACATGAAATAACAAACCGTGGTGAAAATGCATAATGAATACGACCATTGTCAAACAGATGCCATTTTTCTAATAGGTCAACACTTTCTTGTATGGAAGAACTAGTATTTTCTAATAAAATTGATGGAACATTTGCTCCTTGATCCATCATAACTTTACCAGCTATAGCCCTAATTCCACTTTCTGCTATAGCTTGAAAAGCATATTCGGTATGCCTAACTGTTTCCATATCGATTATGGATGTTGTTCCACTTCTAATTAATTCTCCTAGACCAAGCATAGCTGAATAGTAAATTGATTCCTCGTCATGCGCAGCTTCAAGGGGCCAGATCTTTTTGGAGAGCCAGTCTAAAAGCTCTAAATCATCACCCTGCCCGCGAAACAGTGTTTGACAAAGATGAATATGACTTTGAATTAAACCAGGAATAACCGTCTTCCCTGTTGCATCAATCATTTTATCCGGAGTCACATTCTCAATTTTATCCTCTATTGCAACAATTCGGTCATCCCTTATTAAAAGATCTCCGTGCAAAATTTCACTTTTTTCATTCATCGTTATGATTTCAGCATTTTTAATTAAAATTTCCACTAAGTTCCGCCTCCCACCTACCTGACAATCCCAACACCTTGTTACTAAATCTAACAATCATAAATACACAAAGCTTGCTTTCTAGAGAAACATTCATTCTCATCTATTAAATTAGCTAAATTATATCCTCAATTGTAAATTATTGTTACATTTATGTCAGAAATTCTCACAGAGAGTTTTAAATGAAAGTATTTTCTATTATTCAGCTGAAATAAAAAAGAGTTGCCTACATGATTGTAAGCAACCCTTATCACTACTTAAACAGTAACATTTAGAATAAAATCTTCTACTACCTTTGCGACTCCATCATTCATATTCGTATCTGTAACAAAATTTGCCAGATCTTTAATTTCTTGAGGAGCATTTCCCATTGCAACTCCAAGACCTGCAAACTCAATCATGGATATGTCATTATAACTATCTCCAATTGCAATAACTTCTTCCTGTTTAATGCCACATTTTTGAATTAGTTGATGTAAGCTTGTTCCCTTTGTAACACCTTTTTCAGTAAACTCCAGGAAATACGGCTTTGAGCGCATGATTGAAAATTGTTCGTCTAATTCTTTCTGCAACTTCTTTTCAACATCCTTAAGTACATCTGGCTCCGCTACCATTAATGTTTTTACTACTGGCACAGTTACTGACTGTACAAAGTCTGATACCATCTTAATAGGTAATCCGGTTAAAGTAGATTCTTTTTTCGTGAAAGGATTTTCATCCATCGTAATAATTTCATCACCTATATATGTATGAATAAATACATTTTCACGACGGCTTATGTCAAACAATTGATGAACAGATTCTGCACTTAATGTACTGCTGAACATTTCTTCATTTGAAGAGCAATTAATGATTTTACCACCATTAAAAGATAGAATATAGCTTCCATACTGATGTAGTAATAATTCATTTGCATACTCTCTCATTCCAAAAGTAGGACGACCTGATGCTAAAACCACTTTCACACCTTGTTCTTGCGCTCTCATTAACGCCTCTTTTGTACGAGGTGATATCGAATGATCGTCACATAATAACGTATCATCCAAATCTAATACAATCATTTTATATGTCATGTTTTAAGTCCTTTCTATACATAGATCACTATATTCATATCCTACTATAAAAAGAGGCTTAAGGGAAAGAAACATTCCGGAATTCAAAATTAATGTTATATTAATCATTAGAGCCCCGCTTTAACTCTTATCAACAAATAAAAATACTGGTCTAACATCCACTAACGAGTTCTGATTTGAAGAAAATAAAAATTAACATAGAGTAATTCGTACTAGGATTAAAAGGCAATTTGATAAGTAAATCACACGAAAATAAGCGGAGAAATTCCTCTTATTGAGGAAAAAGCACAAAAAAGAGATTTAATAGACGGAAAGGTTCCTTTTATTTTATCTAAAAAGGTGAAGATGGACCATTTCACTTTGCTTAACCGGAATATATCCGCTTATATCATCCAAACCGAGTTCCATTCTTCAGTCTAACCGTAAAAATTCCACTTATTTAAACTATCCGTTACTCAATTCAACAAGGCCTTCTTTATTTATCCGCGCTTCAATCACCATCATCCTCCACCCCTGGTAGATAAATATCATTTTCAGGATACCAATTGGAATAACAAAGAGCTTGATTTATGTCACCATTTTAATTTACCGTCCATTTTGTTAACCTCCAATATATCAACAAAAAATTAGCAGTCTTACTCAGTTGTGATAAGGCTGCTAATTGGTGGGCTAATTTAGTTTTTGTATACGGAACCGAACCAGTTAGATACTTACAAACCAGTTTGTGTTAAGCTATTAAACCCTTGATGCATCATGCTTTGAAGCAACTACTTGAACCTCTATTGTTCCAGATTGTTTATTCACAAATGTTTTAATCATAACTGGGAAGTCTTTGTTATTCATAAATTTAAAATCTGGACCTCCCCAGGATACTGTTGCATCCTTCCCGGTAGGAACATAGCCAACAGATCTTGTATGTGAGTTAACTTCTAAAACTTCCAATCCTGCATTTGCAACTGCATTATATAAAGTAGAGGAAGTCTGACAAATACCCCCACCAATTCCTTCAACGAATTCTTTATCTACAATTTCTTTTGCTTTTTGATAGCCTCTTGCTGCAGTACGCTCACCAACAACTAAATTAAAATAAAAGCGATCACCTGGACCCAATACAATTTGATTAATCTCATTTGCTGATAAAAATATATTTTGTGATCGACCAGCTACGTTGGGATTAAAAGATGTTTTATAATGGCCAATAACTACTTCGTCAATATTTTTTACAGTTTCTGCTGATACATTCGGTGACATCACTTCTATAGGTAGATCTAATGTTTTATCAAGCGCATGAACATTCAATAACATATCAACTAATTTTTCTTCATCTAAAAGAACACGACTTGTTCCTCCTGTTAAGCCACCATTGCCCGTATACTTCACCGGTATCATCGGTTGATCAAGACTTTCAGCTAAGTCCTTCGCAACTTGCCTGACTTCTTCCTCATAAGCTTCCGACTCTTGATTTAGTGAAGGAGAAAAGGAATATAATATTTTTTGTGTGTCAGGATGCAGCAATTGAACTTGAAATTCCACTTGTTTCTCTGCTAATTGAAAACTATTCATTGCCAAGCTCTTCACTGGTAAAGGTTCATCTTTTTCATTGCCACTAACTACATTCGAACTACAACCCGTCATCATGAACAAGAAAATCAACGTTGAAACATATTTCTTACGCATAACTCTCCCACATTTCCCATTAAATTTTCTTTACCACTTATTATATTCTCATATATATTTTTCACTTAATCAAAATATCCTAATATTTGTTAAAATTTTCCTAAACAATATATATGAGTTAATATTCTTCTCATTAGTAAGACGTTTAATTAAGGGAAAATGTTTCATATTTTTTCCAAATGGGATGTAAAATTTATCATTCTTTTTTGTTTAAAACAAAAAAGGCCAATTCAACAATAGTTCCCGTTTGCAAAGTGAGTGGTTACAAAACTTAGAACAGCTTAGTTTGTTGAATTAACCTTTTTAACTAATTAGTTTACTTCAGTAACCCAATTAAATGGATCCTGTTTCGTACCTTTTTGTATGCCAGTTAATGTATCATAAAGTTTTTTAGATAATTCACCAGTTTCTCCGTTATTAATCACAATTTTATTATCGTCATATAAGAATTCACCAATTGGAGAAATAACTGCTGCAGTACCAGTACCAAAAGCCTCTTCTAATTGTCCATCTTTATATGCTTGGTACACTTCTTCCATTGATATTTTTCGCTCAGAAACAGGAGTTTCCCATGATTTTAGTAATTCTAGGATTGATCTTCTTGTTACTCCCTCTAAAATACTACCATTTACTTCAGGTGTGACAACTTCCCCATTAATTTTAAAGAAAATATTCATACTTCCTACTTCTTCTATATATTTCTTTTCAACTCCATCTAACCATAAAACTTGTGAGTAGCCCTTTTGCGCAGCCTCTTCTTGGGCTCTTAGGCTTGAAGCGTAGTTACCGCCGGTTTTAGCTTTCCCTGTTCCACCTTCTACAGCACGAACGTAATGGTTCTCAACGTATATTTTTACCGGATGAATTCCTTCTTTATAATACGAACCTACAGGAGAAAGAATTATCATAAATCGATAAAACTTCGATGGAGCTACCCCTAAGTAATACTCAGTTGGGATAATAAATGGTCTAATATAAAGAGATGTTCCTTCCGCAGTAGGAATCCAATCCTTTTCAATCGAAACAAGTTGTTTTAGGGCCTCAATAACAAACTCGCCATCAATTCGAGGGATACAAAGTCGATCATTTGATAAGTTAAGTCTTTCCATATTTTTCTCAGGTCTGAACAATAATACTTTATCATCTTCCGTACGATATGCCTTTAACCCTTCAAATACTGTTTGTCCGTAGTGGAAGACCATTGAAGCTGGACTAAGTGTAATTGGTTCATATGGAACAATTTTTGGATCATGCCATCCTTTTGCTGGACTATAATCCATTACAAACATATGATCAGTAAAAACGCGGCCAAACTCTAACTGATCTGATTTGGGCTTTTCTTTTCGTGTTGTACTAAGTGTTACATCAATTTTTGTTTTTGTCATCATTTTAAACTCTCCCAATCAACAAAATTTAAAGAAGTTATCATTTTCTAGAACTAACCTCTGATCATTTTACAAAAGGTATCTAATCAAACTTTCTATATTTCACTATTTTATAACTTTCATGGAGCAGTTAACAACTGTTTTTCGACAAAAGATTCAAAATAATCAATAAAAATATTATTTCAGCCCAATATTAAAGTTATTTTTCTATAGAAAAATTTTTATTCTTGGTATTTAATCCAATCAAAAAGAGTGGGTAGCCTTCCCACTCTTTTATATAAAATATCTTATTCCACTTGTTCGATTGTTATTAATGTTCTTTTTGTGTTGTTAAAAAGCTCATGGGTCCCTCACTATTAATTGATGAGAATCTATAAGATATTCGCATTCTTTATTGAGGTAATAACCTTCTTTAACTTTTCTACATCCTGAACAAGAGCAATCCTTACATACCCTTCACCAGTTGGACCAAATGCATGTCCAGGCGTTACAACAACATGTGCTTTGTCAATAAGTTCATAAGTAAACTCTGTCGAACTGAAGCCCGTAGGAACTTCAGCCCAAATAAACATACCTGCATCAGGCTTTGTTATGGTCCAACCTAATTCATTTAAACCTTCAACTAAAGTATCTCGGCGTTCTTGGTACACCTGTCTACTTTCTTCACAAAAGTGAGCACCCTCTTCAAGAGCAAGGATTGCAGCCTTTTGAATTGGTAAAAACACACCATAATCCAAATTGCTTTTCAATTGATTCATTGCTTGTACCATTTCTTTATTACCAGCAAGAAAGCCAATTCGAGTACCTGCCATATTATAGTTTTTTGAAAATGAAGACATCTCAACTCCAATGTCTTTTGCTCCTTCGATCGAAAGAAAACTTACTGGCTTCTTTTCTTCAAAATAAAGCTCAGAGTATGCAAAATCATGTAGGACGAGTATATTGAATTTTTTAGCAAATGCAACGACTTTTTCAAAAAATTCTATATCAGCTAATGCGGGAACCGGATTACCAGGAAAATTCAAGATCATCAACTTCGCTTTTTCAGCCACCTCAGAAGGAATAATTGATAAATCAGGCAAAAAATTCATTTCCTTTTTCAATGGCATAAAATAAGGAGTTGCCCCAGCCATCGCAATTCCAGCAGCGTATGCAGTATAACCTGGATCCGGCACTAAAATCACATCCCCT
The DNA here is from genome assembly GCF_048059995.1 of Metabacillus sp. YM-086. Taxonomy (NCBI): domain Bacteria; kingdom Bacillati; phylum Bacillota; class Bacilli; order Caryophanales; family Bacillaceae; genus Metabacillus; species Metabacillus sp. YM-086. Next base: position 22,510 of record NZ_JBLUOI010000037.1, read on the forward strand.
GGATTTGCAAAAACCATTGGAAAATGAACAAGTCCGTCCTGAGAACCCATTAATAATAGCACCTCTTCTATTGAGTCCAACTCCACTTTATAGTTTCTATGATAAAAAGAAGAAACTGCTCTATTAAACTCATTAGTTCCAGTTAAAGAATAGCCATATTGATCTGATTTCAACACTTCTTTAGATAAAGCATTGGTAATAAAAGATGGTGGAGCCAAATCCGGGCTACCAATACTTAAATCAATAATCGGTGCACCTTCACTTATTTTTCTCTGTTTATATTGTGCAAGCTCACTAAAAATAGAAGGCTTAAAAAAGCTCATTTTATTTGATAATGTAATAGTCATTTTATACCCCACTTATATCGCAAGTTCTCATTTTTCTGAAAATAAGTGTATCATAACTAAACGTTATACGGGAATAATGAAGTTTAAATCTTTTGAAATAGTTGAATTTTTAATCGTTTTTTTCAATTGTAAAGTTTTGCATAAAATGAAACATTCGAGCTTTTTTCCACTTGCTTCATACTTGAATATCCAAAATAAAAAAGAATGCTGTTTGTTGAGCATCCTAAATTAGAACATTTTATTTTTCCCCTTACTTAAAGCCACTTCTTTGAAAATGAGAGTTTAATTGACCGCGAATCATTTTTTTCTTAAGATCAGCATCAGTTTCTTTCTTTTTGTAGTCTCTACGGATTTCGTCGGTTTGAACGCCTTCCTCCACCTTTTCAGCAATGTCCATTAATTTCTCAATATCAGAAAAAGAATACTTACGAAATCCAGTTGACGTACGATCTGGAAAAATTAATTTTCTTTCCTCGTAATAGCGGATTCTTCTTTCTGACAACCCGGTCAATTCACACACAGTACCCATTGATATCACTTTTTTATCACGATATGATTTCGTCTTATCCAAAGAAACGCCCCCGGTTTTTGTACGTTATTTTCTGATCTCTTCATTACTTTACCAATAGGAAGCGTTTTCCAACAAGATTAATTTACAGAATTTTATAAAAAATCTATAGAAAAAGACATCTCCATCTAGATGTCTTTTTCTATAGATCCGGAATGAGAATGAACATTTATAGTAATATCTGCTTTTTCACAGTAACTTCTGTTACACCAGCATTCCCAATCTTCCATCTTGTCGTTTTCTAAAAACACTTCACACTGAAAGCAATATAAACCGCTTTTCAGTATTTTTTGAATCATTCAGGCTCCCCAATTTCAAAGCTGCTATTAATAAGGTCCTTTGCCTGTTCAAGAGATATATTAAAATCTTCCGCTACTTTTTTAATAATATTTTCTCTTAATTCTATTACTGTCATATGATCAACCTTCTTCCGAATAATCTATTTAAATTAATATTATCAGAAAATTCATGCATTAAAAGGTGTTTGTGAGATAATCTTACACATTATTTAAAACATCCCTTTTCCCATCCAATAGGATGGTAGGTTTTCCCACATACTAACTTTTTGTCTTTCTGACAAGAAGTACAATATATAAAATAATTGAGATACTAACTGAAATAGCTGATGTTTGGTAGATTGTATGATAACCAAAAACATGACCAATTTGCCCAAATAAAAGTGCACCAATTCCAACTCCAAGATCAAAGGATGAAAAAAAAGTTGCATTTGCCATCCCTCTCCTATTTTTAGGTGCTTTTTCAATTGACCATGCTTGAAGTGCCGGTTGAACAGAACCAAATCCAATTCCATACAATACTGCAGCTGTTAATAAAATGGTTGTGCTTGGGAGCCATGACAACAAGATCATTGCGATCATAATGAATACGGCTCCTGGAATAAAAACAGCCCGGTGGCCTTTACGATCATATATTTTTCCTGCGAACGTTCTTGATGCCATTAGAGCAATAGCAAATACAAGGAAATACCATTGAATCCCTAATATTCCCTTTTGTTCAGCATATAAAGGTAAGAAAGATGCAATTCCTCCAAATGTTACAGTAATAAAAAACAAAAGCATGGCTGGCTGAAGTGCACTTTTTTCATAAAAATCCCATTTATCTTTCTTTATTGTTTGCTGTGACTTTTCCACCTGTTTATACTGTATTCGTGAAGACAGAATTAATGCTACAATCCCTAAAAAAGCACAAATAACAAATAATTGTTTAAATGTTATCATTCCTACCAAACTGAGTCCTAGAGAAGGACCAAATGCCAAAGCGATATTACCAGATAAACCGTAGTAACCCATTCCTTCTCCACGTCGCTTAGGAGGGATAATATCACTAGCAATTGTGCCAGAGGCTGTAGTTGAAAAACCCCAGCCAATACCTTGAATAACTCTCATAAAAAATAAAAAAGCAATAGTAGGTAGAAATCCGAACGAACCTGCAGAAATGATAAAAATAATTAAGCCGGTTAAATAAACAAACTTTCTTCCTTTTGATTCCAAAGCGTGACCAGCATATGATCTTACAAGCAATGCAGAAAATGTAAATATTCCAACAACAACTCCAATTAACTGATCATTTCCGCCAAGCTCCTTAACAAAAAGTGGAATAGTTGGTAACGTCATCTGAAACCCGAGAAAGATGAAAAAGTTTGATAAACAAATCAATACAAAATCCCGTGTCCAAATCTTTTCTTTATGTAATGTAATTCCGTTTGTATTAGCTTGTTGATCCAAAAAAGCCCTCCTTTTCTCATTTTTCAAATGAAAATTTAACTAAGTTAACTTGTATCCTACTCTTCAAGGTTATTCTTTACTAACTCTTATTTCAACTCATATGATTCTTTCGCTCAAAGGTTGCTTCAAGAGATGCATACCGTTCTTACTATTCTATTTGAGAATAAAGTTAATTATTTTAAAAATAATAAAAAGATACCTCTATATATTATTTTAACGACTACTGATTTAAGCTTTTCCTTATGAATGAAGCCGGAGAAAAATAAAAACTTTTTAAAAGAATGGAGCTTATATGAGATTTGGTAGCCATGTTAGTATTCGGAATGGATATTTTGCAGCAGCTAAATATATGGATAGCATTGGTGGCAAAGCATTTCAATATTTCCCTAAAAATCCAAGAAGTTTAACTGTGAAGGAATTTAATCGGCAAGATGCAAAGCTCTGTCATGAATTTTGTGTTGAAAACAATCTTGTTTCAATTGCCCATACCCCTTACCCAACAAGCTTAACACCTACAATAGATAAAAAAGACCTAACAATTGATTCTCTTCTTAATGACTTAGAAATTGCTGATTGTTGTGGCTCAATTGGAGTCGTTGTTCATTTTGGAAGTCAAATTAGTAAAACTGACCCACTCGCCAGTTATCAATTAATGATCGAGATGCTTAATCTTATTCTAAGGAAGTGGAACGGACAAACTCTTATTTTACTCGAGAATAACGCAGGGAAATCAGGAGCACTAGGCACAACATTAGAGGAGCTTGTCCAGGTTCGGAACTTAACCGATTATCCTGAAAAAATTGGATTTTGTTTAGATACCTGTCATGCTTATGCAAGTGGACTTTGGTCCGGAAAGAATCAAGAAGAATTGTGGGGCAAAGCATCAGAATTGGGCTATATAAATTCCCTAAAAGCAGTCCATCTAAATAATTCAAAGTATGAACTTGGCTCCGGTAAAGATCGCCATGCGAATATATTTAAAAATGGATACATTGAAAAAGAGTGCTTTAAAAATCTATTTCAGTTACCTAATCTTTCAGATATTCCCTTTGTTCTAGAGACCCCTTCTGATGAAGGAATTACTCATCAAGAAGAAATATCAATGTTATATCAATTCATTCAGACTTAAATAGCTAGACCTTTTTATTATTTGAGCAAACTATTTTTCAATTCTCGACCTATCATCTATACTTTTTTACGTGAAATACATAAAAGGAGGATATTTAATCATGACAGAAAAAACGATGACAAAAGAAACTATTCTTGAAGCATTTCGCTCACGTCATGCAACAAAAGAATTTGATCCAAATAAAACAATATCAGAAGATGATTTTCGCTATATATTGGAAACTGCGAGGCTATCCCCAAGCTCAGTTGGATATGAACCTTGGAAATTTCTTGTTGTACAAAACCCAGAGTTAAGAGAGAAGTTAAGAGAAGTTTCATGGGGGGCACAAGGACAGCTCCCAACTGCGAGCCATTTTGTGATTATCCTTGCAAGAACAATAAAAGATACAAAATACGATTCAGATTATGTGAAAAATCAGATGCTAAACGTAAAACAATTCCCACCAGAATTGTTTGATCAAATTAAAGAGCGCTATAAAAACTTTCAGGAACATGATCTCAAGCTACTAGAAAATGATCGAACAATGTTTGACTGGGCAAGTAAACAAACGTATATTGCATTGGCAAATATGATGACGGCCGCAGCTTTAATAGGAATTGATTCATGCCCAATCGAAGGATTTGATTTTGATAAAGTCCAAAAAATATTAGAAGAGGAAGAGTTATTAGAAGATGGTCATCTAGCTGTTTCCGTAATGGTTGCGTTCGGATATCGTGCAAAAGATCCTCGACCAAAAACAAGAAAATCGATGGAAGATATTGTTCAATTTATTGATTAATTTGTAAAGTAGAACATCTTGTTTATTAGATACTTTTAATAAATAGACAAATTAATCTAGTAATTAGCCCTATCAAAAAATATATGTCTTCATACACTATAGCATTCCATTAAAAGGAGTGCTAATGATGTCAAACATCAATGAAATGAAAAAGCAATATGAGGGTAAGATGGTACGTTTTAAAAATAAAGAAAATCAATGGGTTGTTGGAAGAGTAGCGAATATTGATGACAACGGGATTGAAATAGAAGAATATCATTCCCCTGAAAATCAAAGTGAATATGGATACGGATTTTTTGCTCCAAGACCTTTTTACGGTCCACGTCCATTCAGAAGAAGACCTTTTGTAAGATATCCGTATGGCGGATTTACTGCTCTTACTTTACTTCCCTTCTTATTGTGGTAATTAAGTAACCAAGAAAAAAGGATCAGTCTATATATAGAGATTGATCCTTTTTCTTGTCTCTTTTTAGGGATAAGTACTAACTAGCAGTTTCCCTCTCCATATTCCGACACTCTCATATTTTAAAATGTCAAGTTATGCGCTTTCCCGAGAAATAATCTTTCCTATAAGCTTGCATTTTTTAAAATATTTATCATCATCTTAGCATTAGGATATCCTGAATCTTGATATTGTTTTATAACCTTCTCAACATCATAATCAACCCGCTCAATTGATGTACTAATTCCACTTTCATTTATCTTAAGCAAGCCGTAGGAAGCTTTTGCTAAACCATCAAATGGAAGGCCAATACTGCCTACATTCATAACAACTTTACCATTTATGTAACGTATATATGGCTTATGAATGTGACCATAAACATATATATGTGAATCAACCTTAGACATTAGTTTTTCTTTTATGTCTTCATCTTTTGTCTCAGGTGATACAATATCAAATAAACTGTTTGGTGTTGCATGGAATGCATGAATTTTAACCCCATTTTCTTCAAAAGCAAGAGAATGTGGGAGTGTATTTAAATAGTCAATATCTCCTGATTCCAAACGTTCAAAAGTCCAGTCTCGCTCTCTATTCATGATCTCAAGAGCTTGTGTAGCTACTTCACCTTCATTAACTCCCCGAACAACCCATTCATCTGCATTTCCTTTTATGACCTTTGTATGTAAATTACGTACTAAAGATAAAGATTTCTCCGGTTCAGGTCCACGATAACAAATATCACCTAGTACATATACTTTATTAATTTCCTTCTTTTTCAAATCACGTAAGACAGCTTCAAGAGCAACTGCATTTCCGTGAATATCTGAAATAAATGCTATTTTCATCTATAATCCCTCTCTTAAAACATTGTTGTGTAAATCATATCATGTACACTTCTAACATGTATACGCTCGGGAATTACTCTCTAGTTTATTCTTATTATGTAAGACTTATCTTACTTATTCCGAATAAAAAATGCAAAAAATTACTAATTACTTTTATCAATATCAAGAAGGAATTTTGATATATTTAAAAGAATTGTCATTTAACATAGTTTTATATGTAAACAAATTAATTTGTTACCGCTTAATTTTTAGGGATGTGGGAGGGGGATCTATGATAGATCAAAGTTCAGATAGTAAGAATTCAATGTTAGAAGGAGTTTTTCCGTATAATGATAAGTTAGCTCCATTATATATTCGAAACTCTTTATTTACTCTTATTCCACAAGGTACAGAGCATATATATGTTATTGGAATTGGCTCAAATCAAATTAGTGGTGATAGTCTGGGTCCATTTGTTGGAACTCTTTTAAATGAAAAATTTCCAAACCATTTAACAGTGTTAGGAAACCTGCAATTCCCATTGGATGCCTTAACGCTAGAAAAAGAGTATGGAAGCATCTCTCTGCCTAATAATAGCTTTATAATTGCTATTGACAGTGTACTTGGTTCGAGAAAAATCGTAAATAGCATTGCTATCCGAAAAGGGTCATTACGACCAGGAGAGGGACTAGGGAAAAAACTCCCTGCCATTGGAGATTGCAGTATTATGGGTGTTATTCAGGAAAACGATTCCTCCCTACACTCTTCGTTGTTTCATACAAACCTACACCTTATCTATACGATGACAATAACAATTGCAAAAGGAATTTGTCTTGCAGTAAGACAATATTTCCGATATCCTTCAAATTATCCTATATGACTCTAATGTAATTATGTAAGACCAAAAACAGAGACAAACATCTTGCTTCTGTTTTTGGTTTGAGCATTACGATATTATCGAAGAACATTTTCCTTTTTTTCAATTTTTTCTACAATAGCTTCTGTTAATTCTTGTGTAATTTCCGATAAACTTTTCTTTAATTTAGAATTAATCATTTTTGCCATTTTTCCTTCAGGTGTGATATCCAGATACCCTAACATCATTGTTTTTTTCGCTGAGATTTCCTCCGCTTCAAAGTAACCACTTCCAATGATCTTCTCATTTATACCCGTTAAGTTAAACATGACTTTTTTGGGCTCAATCCAGTCTGTAATATCGACTTTCAAATGAATTTTTTTCTTTATTACACCTAAATCTGTTTTGAATTTCCAAGTTGATTCTGAATCGTTTATTATTTCATGTTCAATATAACCCGGTACAAGTGGTGCCCAATGGTCCATTACACTAACAAACTCCCATATAGCCTTAATCGGCTGATCTACTTCTACCTTATATAAATCACTTGGCATCTCTTATTTCTCCCTTCTTTTAAAAAATTAACTTGTTTACTTTTACTTATTCAATAAGGGCTGTACATTATGCAATACAAAAAAAGAGACATCATTGTCTCTTCTTAAGGTTTTAAAATAATTTTCAAACATTTCTCTTTATGGCTATTAAAAATCCTGTAAGCATGCTCTGCCTTATCTAAAGGTAAAGTGTGTGTAATAACATCATTTATAGAAATCTGCTTACTTTGGAGAAGTTCATATAAAAATGGCATGATATGTATAACAGAAGCTAAACCCATTTTTAAGGTAATATTCCTTGCAAATAAGTCTCCTAACGGAAATTGATTATATCTTAGTCCATATATCCCAATAAGTTGAATGACACCTCCCGAACGAACAAGCTGGCTTGCTAGTTCGATCGCACCAAGAGCGCCTCCCTGTAAACGAAGGGCTGTTTCTACCATTTCTGTCGGAGTCATCTTCCCACTCATTCCAACACAGTCGATCACAACATCAGCTCCACCTTTTGTTATCTCCTTAATATGGTGCTCAAGATCCTTATGTTGGTTAAAATTAAACACTTCTGTATTATTCCATTTTTTTGAATGTTCGAGTCGATATGGAACATGGTCAATTGCAATAACACGTTTAGCTCCTCTAAACCATGCAAGCTTTTGGGTGAGAAGACCAATGGGACCACAACCTAATATAATGACTGTATCTCCTTTTTTCACACCTGCTTGATCTATACCCCAATAAGCAGTAGAAAGAGCATCTGTTAATAATAATAGTTCTTCATCAGGAACGGAATTATTTTTCGGCACTTTAAAAGTGCCGAAATTAGCGAAAGGAACACGTACATACTCAGTCTGACTGCCACTATAATCACCATAGAGTCTAGAACAGCCGAAACATGCACCAATTTCTCCTTCAGGGTTCGATACGAGGCATTGACTCTCAAGCTTATTTTGGCAGTTTAGACATTCACCACATGCGATATTATATGCAATTGCTACTTTATCACCTTTTTTGACTTTATGAACGCGCGAACCAATTTCCTCAACAATTCCAACTGCTTCGTGCCCAATAATATAATCTTTTCCCATACTTGGGACCATTCCATGATAAAAGTGTCGATCAGAGCCACAGATGGAGGTATGTGTTACTCTGACAATAATGTCATCATTTTGTTTAATCACAGGATTAGGCATTTCTTTTACTTTAACATCCATAAATCCTTGATATGTGACTGCCTTCATGCTTGGCCCTCCATCATTTTTTTAATCAGATACCTTCAATAAATAATCAATCAGTGCTTGTTGCTGTTCTTTTGTAAATCCTGTTGTGGGGTCAACCCAGAAATCATGTCCTTTTCCACTTACATGAGCCGTTTTTAAATTGTGATTTTCATTATTTACCTTGATGACCTTTTTTCTTAATGAGGAGTCAATCATTGCCAACAAACTATTTCGTGGATCAGGTTTTATACCCCTCAAAATCGTCCCAGGTACACCAATTTCATTCACAAGGTCTTTACCAACTGCAACTCCTCCATCATGCAAATAAGGTGCACTCCAGTTCAAACCAATTAAGCTAATTGTTTTATAAGCACCATTTGTTCCACCATGGGCCCAAGCTAACCTTAGCTGTTCCCTTTGCTCTTCTGTTAACGGAATTTTTTGCACAACCGGATTTTCTGGCAATGGCACTGGTGTACTTGGATCATATATGGATGGTAAGGTAAAATAATTCTCTGTTGCTTGAAAGCCCTTTGCTCTAGAATCATCCGTTTTGATCTCTTCAGAAGGGATTATTTTATTATTCGTTAAATAATTCCCTCCGTGGCACGCTATACATCCTGCTTTCACAAAAACTTTTCGTCCCTCTTCTACTGTTTTTTCATTTGATTTTATAGTTGTTTTAGGAGGATGCAATGAATTCATAAAAGCAGATAATGCATTTTTTTGCTCCCAAGCTTTATATCCTTTAGAACTTGAAAATAATCCAACACTTGTTACATATGAAGGTCTTGGATAAGTAGGTGCTGGGATTAGTGTGTTTACTCCATCCACACCGGGTGTAGGATCAACTTTTGCAAAAAACTCTGAAGGCTTTTCCTCAGACTCCGGGTCATAACGATACCTTTTCCTTGCTGCGTTTTGAAGAAGAGTACCTAAATAAAGCTCTTTATCAATTTTTAATATTTCATTACTAATTGATGTTTGCGAAAGTGTATCCATATTTTGAGCATGAGCATTGTTTATAGCAGCACTTAGTCCTTTAAAGGGTCCAATTTGACCTTGTCCACTCCAGCCATACGGATGATCACCTTTTGTATAAACATCTATTATTTGTACCGGGTTATTTTTAAAATCAATGGTTGTATCATTACTTCCTTTTGGCCACTTCATGACTTCTCTGTCAACAAAATCTTCTAGTTGTTCAATATCAGGAAGCGCAACTTTTTCTCCTTTTGTACTTTCGACTAGTCGATCATTTGTTGAAATAAATTCTTTTATACTTTCCATCTCTGTATGTGAAAAATACGATGCTGAATTAGTACCCATGGCTACAAGTAAACCAATATTTAAATCACTGTTTGTCATTCCATGTACAACTTCTTTTTGTTCGTTTAGTGTGGAGTGACAAACAGCACAACTAATCCCAGCTTTAATATTTCCCTTTTCATATACGAATTTAACACCAAGTGGAGTGAGAGCACCTTTTGGTACATCAAGTCCTGTTTCGATCAGCTCTCCCTTTTCTATTGTCCGATCACCAATTTTTACTGTTTCAGCGGCCTCCACTAATAAATTATCAGTTCCTTGTCCGTTTAACTTTACTATCGCTTTTCCTACATTCGTTAAGGTGAAAGTTCCATCAAACATCCCCATAATATCTGAAAAAAACACTTCATTACCAAACGTTTCTTCATAAAATAGCTTTTTCCCTAGCTTAATAAGCTCTTCAGAATTCTCATCCTGTATGTAAGAAACATTTTTCACATCGGGAAGTTTGTCTGATTCTTTATTGTCAACAATTTCATCAGGAGGGATATAAGCATATTGGAATCCTACTATTGAAAAATATGTAATAACGCCTATTAATCCAATGATAAATACAGATAATATGAGGATAGCTTTTCGCAAAATAATTCTCCTTTTTTCATATGTTTGTACTTAATATTTATCTAAATAGGTTAGTTATTCATTGTAAAATACGACCAATGTGCTTAAAAATGGAAGTTAATAATATAGCTAAGGAGCATAACTTTATTAGTGCTATAGTCATTAAAGATTTAACCTAGAGGATATAAAAAGGATAGAGGAATTTTTGCTCCTTATGACTTAAGAGAGATTAAAGCCACCTTAGTGCAATGGTTAAATGACAGCATTCAGCTTCTCCAATTGCCGATGAAAGTCTCATATTAATTCCATCTGGATTAAAAGTAGTATTAACTTTTGATTTAATACCAGTTGATTGAATTAATTTATCCACTTCTTTCTTATTCGATTGTTGTGCCGCAGACATTACTTTTGTTGCAAAGTCTTTTGAATCAGCCAACTTGTTTAATACTAAACTAGCTTCTTTCATCAACTTTTGCATAGACTTTGCTGATTGCTCTAACAACGTCGGGTCTACTTCAGGATATTGTCTTATTGAAGGTGAATAACTAGCAATAGAAGGAAATGGATGAATCTGTCTTGCAGCATTGAAGTAAGGCGGACAATAACACATTGGATAACAGTATAATTGTGTCATTACTAGCAGCTCCTTTTAATAAAATTGCACATAAATAATATACGGTGTTTACAATAATTCGTGATTATAATTCTAAATATTGTAAAAATGACAGAATGCAAAATGCTACAAAAACTGGTAAAAATGACATTAGAAAACGATAAATCCTTTTTTGAACAAACAACTTGTCATATTTCTCTAAACGACGAGATTTTTCCATATACACAACCTACCTTTCTTTATAAATTTTTCATTTATGATCTAAATTTTGCGTTTCACTAAAAAAATTTGACTAATGCAACTTTTATTATATATTATCCCTACTCAAAAATAATGTGTGGATTTTTAATTCCTGTTTTAAATAAACATATAATTTTTAGAGATATAAAAAACCCTAAAAAATTAGGGTTTTGTCGTTGGAAGTAATACATTCACCTCAGTGCCTTTATTCACGACACTCTTGAATGAAATCTTTCCTTTATGAAACTCAACAATTCTATAACTAACAGTCAGACCAAGACCAGTCCCTTTTTCTTTCATAGAATAAAATGGTTCACCAAGATGCTGCAACCGATCCTCATCAATGCCACAGCCATTATCTTTAAACGTAATATCAATACTCTGATTATTAGCCATTCCAACTGTAACTGTAACATAATTTGCTGATGCTTCAATTGAATTTTTTATTATATTTATAAAGAGTTGCTTTAATTGATTTGGCTCACAATCAATTAAAGAAATCGATGTGTTAACCTCTACATCCAATGTAACACCATATAAATTTGCTTCAGATTTTAGTAATTGCTGAACATCTGCTAAGAGATGGTTTATGTTTATCTTTTGAAACTGTATTTTTTGGGGTTTGGCAAGTACTAATAACTCGCTTGATATGATGTTAATCCGTTCTAGTTCATCAAGCATAATATTATAATAATGTTTATTTTTCGTAGAATCTGCCTGAAGCATCTGGACGAAGCCTTTTAAAGATGTTAATGGATTCCGTATTTCGTGAGCAACACTTGCAGCTAACTCTCCAACTACAGATAATTTTTCTGATTTAAGAAGCAATAGCTCTGTTTCTTTTTCTTTTGTAATGTCGACTGCATAGCCAATAATTCCTACGGTTTTATCATTAATAATCATTGGCATTGACGTACACCTTAACACTTTAACTGAACGATCTTTTTGAATCAGTTCAATTTCCTCGTTTATCCATGGTGTATGTTGATAAATAACGCTGTTAAATGCCTCTCTAACTCTAGAATGGTCTTTACTAGCTATTAAAGGTAATACTGATTTATTTATAAATTTCCCTTTTTCAAAACCAGTAAAACGAACAAAATGTTCATTCACATCGGTAAGCTTGCCATCTAAATTGATCATATAAACAAGTTCAGGATTGAACTCAAACAGTGATTTATATCGTTGTTCACTTTCAGCAAGCTTCTTTTCAGCCTCTACTTTTTCTGTTACATCTCTTCCCATTACAACTAATTCTTTTCGTGAACCATTTTCATAAAAACTTGGGATCTTTATTGTATCAAAGGTTTTAGTAGTGCCATCAGGCATTGGGATAATTTCAATACATCGACTTGGTTTTCCTTCCAACCAAGCTTGTTCATCTGAAGTTTCACAGTACCTAAGTGCATCAGCATAAAATTCCGTATACTCAGCAAGCTCCGAATCTTTTTTCCCAATATAATTTACGTTTTCAATCTGAAAAAGCCTTAGAGCAAAATCATTTGCCCGCGTCCACCGGCCTTCTCCATCCTTAAAATTAACAAAGTCAACCATCGAATTAATTAACAATGATAGCTTAGTCTTTTCTTGTTTTTCCGTTTTATAGGCTTCTCTTTTTAAGACCAAATAGTATATAAAAATACTAGTTATTAAAACAAAAATAAACCCCTTGATATTTTGAAATACTAATAAAGCTTCCTTTGATATATTTATAGTAACCAATACATTGTCAGTGACTAAAATCCATATAAAACTAAACAAAACATAACCAATAAGAATTTTGTATTTATTCAAGATTTACTTCTCCTTATTTGAAGGATACATAAAGTTTATTGTACTAAAGATTAAAAGAGCAGTCCAATAGGAATAAATGTCAAAAGACCTAAAGTACGAGACTTTAGGTCTTTAATATAAGAATCTATTTGAAAATTAAGCTAATACTGTACTACCCATTAAATACAGATCCACTTCACGTGCTGCTTCACGACCTTCGTTAATAGCCCAAACAATTAAGCTTTGACCACGACGAGCATCACCAGCGGCAAATACACCATCAATATTTGTACGGAAATCACCATATTTAGCAGCAACAACATTTCTAGCTGTCTGGTCAACACCAAACTGCTTTAGAACTGGTTGTTCAGCTCCTTCAAAACCAATCGCAATGAATACTAGTTGAGCAGGCCATACTTTTTCTGAACCTGGTACTTCTTCAAAGTAGTAACGACCTTCTTCATCTTTTAGTTTTTCCATTTGAATAGTATGAAGTTCTTTAAGATTTCCATTTTCATCTGAAACAAGCTTAGTAGTTTGGATGCAATATTGGCGAGGATCTTCGCCAAATTTAGCTTCTGCTTCCTCATAAGCATATTCCATTGTGAAAACATGTGGAGCTTCTGGCCACATATTTTCTTTTGTACGTGACATTGGTAATTTCGGATGCTTACCAAACTGAACAACACTATTACAATTTTGGCGGATAGCTGTTGCAACACAGTCAGCACCTGTGTCTCCCCCACCAATTACGATAACATCTTTGCCCTCAGCATTGATAAACTGACCATCTTCAAAGTTTGTGTTAAGATAGCTTTTTGTTACATCAGTAAGATAATCCATTGCGAAGTGAACACCGTTTGCTTCACGACCTTCAATTTTCAGATCACGCTGCTTTTGAGCTCCAACACAAAGAATAACTGCATCATGTTGCTCACGTAACTGTTCTGAAGTGATGTCTTTTCCAACTTCAGTATTCGTGACAAAAGTGATACCTTCTTGAGTTAGTAAGTTCACACGTCGTTCAACAATGCCCTTATCAAGTTTCATGTTAGGAATACCATATGTTAACAATCCACCTGGGCGATCAGCACGTTCATAAACAGTAACCGTATGACCAGCTTGGTTTAATTGATCTGCAGCTGCTAGACCAGCAGGACCTGAACCAACAATAGCAATCTTTTTACCTGTACGTTTTTCAGGAACACGCGGAGTGATCCAACCATTTTCAAACCCTTTATCAATGATTGCTTTTTCGATGTTTTTGATAGTAACGGCGGGGTCTGAGATCGCCACGTTACAAGATCCTTCACATGGTGCCGGACAAACTCTCCCTGTAAATTCAGGGAAGTTATTTGTTTTCAATAAACGTTCTAATGCTTCCTTCCATCTTCCACGATAGACTAAGTCATTCCACTCAGGAATTAAGTTATGAATTGGACATCCTGAAGTGAAACCATTAATCTCAGTACCAATGTGACAGAAAGGAGTGCCGCAATCCATGCAGCGCGCTCCTTGTCTGCTTAACTTTTCCTCAGAGAAAGGAGCTGAATACTCTTTCCAGTCATTTAAACGTTTAAGAGGGTCGCGCTCAGCTGCCTCTTCACGTTTAAACTCTAAAAATCCTGTTGCTTTCCCCATCTTCCTCTCCCCTTTCTACTGTACTACTGCTTTGGAACGTGACGCTTTTGTCGCCGAACCTTTTTTCTCAGATTTCGCATTTGCTTCAAACGCACTCATAATTGCTTCTTCATTTGTTAGTCCAGCTGCCATTTGCTCAGCAATACGATTCATCATACGCTTGTAATCTTTTGGAATAACTTTAACAAATTTTGCTACTGTTTCACTCCAATGATCTAGAACAAATTTTGCTTTCGGACTTCCTGTATAATCATAATGATTTTGAACCATTTCTTTTAAGAAGTTTATTTCTTGGTCATCTACTAAACTCTCAAATTCAATCATTTCATCATTGCAGATTGCTTTGAACTCATCTTTGTTATCAGTAAGCACGTATGCAATACCACCAGACATACCTGCACCAAAGTTTTTACCAACTTCACCAAGGATGACAACACGGCCACCAGTCATATATTCACAGCCATGATCTCCTACACCTTCAACCACAACATTTGCACCACTGTTTCGAACACCGAAGCGTTCACCAGCATGACCGTTAATGTATGCTTCACCGCTTGTTGCACCATAGAATGGTACATTTCCGATGATCACATTATCAGCAGCAACAATGCTTGAATCAGCCGAAGGTTTAACAATGATTTTACCACCAGATAAACCTTTTCCTAGGTAGTCATTGGCATCACCCGTTAAATGCATTGTCACACCATTAGGAACAAATGCTCCAAAGCTTTGACCAGCAGAGCCAGTGAAACGAAGGGTAATTGTATCCTCTGGTAATCCTTCTTCACCGTAACGTTTTGAAATCTCACTACCTACAATTGTACCTGCAACACGATTAATATTCTTAATAGTAAATGAAGCATCAATTGGTGTACCAGATTCAATTGCTTTTTCAACTTTAGGTAAAATTTCAACCATATCCAGTGATTGATCAATTTTATGGTTTTGTTTCATTCTTGCAGTACGAGTACCCTCAGGTTGGAATAATAGTGTAGATAGATCTAAATGTTTTGCTTTCCAGTGAGCTTTCGCACGTTCACTTACTTCAAGAACATCTGTGCTTCCAACCATTTCATCCATTGTTCTGAAGCCAAGCTCAGCCATAATTTCACGAACTTCTTGAGCCACAAAACGCATGTAGTTCACAATGTGATCTGGGTCTCCAGTGAATTTATCACGAAGCTCCGGATTTTGTGTTGCAACACCTACTGGACAAGTATCTAAATGACATACACGCATCATAATACAACCCATAACCACAAGTGGAGCAGTAGCGAAGCCATACTCTTCTGCACCTAAGATAGCTGCTAGAGCTACGTCACGTCCAGTCATTAATTTTCCATCTGTTTCTAATACAACGCGATCACGAAGACCGTTCAGCATTAGCGTTTGGTGCGCTTCCGCCAGTCCAAGCTCCCATGGAAGTCCTGTATGTTTAATACTTGTTTTTGGAGAAGCACCAGTACCACCATCATAACCACTAATAACAATCACATCAGCAGCACCTTTAGCAACACCTGCTGCTATTGTACCAACACCAGCTTTAGCAACAAGTTTTACACTGATACGTGCATCGCGATTTGAGTTTTTCAAATCATGGATAAGCTGTGCTAAATCCTCAATTGAATAAATATCATGGTGAGGCGGTGGTGAAATTAATCCCACACCAGGTGTTGAACCACGAACATCGGCAACCCATGGGTAAACTTTGTTACCAGGTAACTGTCCACCTTCACCAGGCTTCGCACCTTGTGCCATTTTGATTTGAAGTTCATCAGCGTTTACAAGATAGTGACTCTTAACTCCAAAACGTCCAGATGCAATTTGTTTCACAGCACTGCGGCGAAGATCTCCATTTTCATCAGCAGTAAAACGGTTTGGATCTTCTCCACCCTCACCACTGTTACTCTTACCGCCAAGACGGTTCATTGCAATCGCAAGTGTTTCGTGTGCTTCTTTACTTAATGAACCAAATGACATTGCACCTGTTTTGAAACGTTTTACGATTGAATCAACTGATTCTACTTCATCAACTGAAATGGATTGTTTCTTGCTGTTGAATGAGAATAGATTACGTAAGAAACCAATTCTCTCTTCATTTGCAGCTTCTGAATATTGTTTAAAGAGGCTGTAATCATTTTTACGACAAGCCCACTGTAACGTATGAATTGTCTTAGGATTGAATGCATGGTGTTCCCCATTCTTTCTCCATTGGAAGTCACTACCAGAATCCAATACTTTATCAACTTTTTCAGAAAAAGCATCTTTATGACGTAAAACAGCTTCTTTTGCAATTGTTTCTAGATCAATTCCACCAAGCTGTGTCGCTGTGCCAGTAAAGAATCGATCGACAACTCCTTGGCTGATTCCAACTGCTTCAAAGATTTGAGCACCACGGTAGCTTTGAACAGTAGAAATCCCCATCTTAGACATTACTTTTACAACACCTTCAGTAACACCTTTGATGTATTTTGAAACAACCTCATCATAGCTATATGAAAGACTGCCATCTAAAACAGCTTCTTTATAAGTTGCAAAAGCTAAATAAGGGTTAATTGCATCCACTCCATAACCGATTAATGCAGCGAAATGGTGAACTTCTCTTGCTTCACCAGATTCAATGACAAGGCTCGCCTTTGTACGTGTTCCTTGACGTACTAAATGTTGGTGAAGTGCACCTACTGCTAAAAGTGCTGGAATAGCAACTTTGTCAGAGTTCATAGCACGATCTGAGATGATGATGATATTTACACCATCAGCAATTGCTTGATCTGCTTCTGCACATAAGTCATTTACTGCTGCATCAAGATTATCCGTAAACAATGCTTGAAGTGTTTTACTCTTGAAACTAGAGTGTAGGTTTAAACGTAATTGTGCTAATTGACCATTTGAAAGAACAGGTGAATCTATTTGAATTCTACGTGCATTTTCTTTCGTAGGATGAAGAATATTTCCTTCAGTACCTAATAAAGTCATTGTAGATGTAACAATTTGTTCCCTAATTGCATCAATTGGCGGGTTTGTTACTTGAGCAAATAATTGCTTAAAGTAGTTAAATAAAGATTGTGGGCGATCTGACAATACCGCAAGTGGAGTGTCATTACCCATTGATCCTAGTGGGTCTTTACCTTCTGTAATAATAGGAAGTAAATATTTTTGAATATCTTCGTACGTATAACCAAAAGCTTGTTGACGCTCAGCAATATCTGTTACAACTTCTTCTTCTAAATCTGCCGCTTGGCCATCAAGCTTAATAAGCTGTTCATTTAACCATTCTTGATATGGCTCTTCTTGCGCCATCTCTTCTTTAATCTCTTCATCAGAGATGATACGCCCTTGTTCTAAGTCAATTAACAACATTTTCCCTGGGCTTAAGCGATCTTTGTATAAAACATCTTTTTCATCGACTTCAATAACACCTACTTCAGATGAGAAGATGATGTAGTCGTCTTTTGTTACATAATAACGTGCTGGACGAAGACCATTACGATCTAGAATCGCACCAATTTGTTTACCATTTGTAAACGAAATTGCGGTTGGACCATCCCATGGCTCCATTAAGCAACTATGATATTCATAGAACGCTCTTTTTTCAGGACTCATATGAGGATTCTCAGTCCAAGGTTCTGGAATCATCATCATTGCAGCATGTGCTGGCTTACGACCAGCTAAAACAAAGAATTCAAATGCGTTATCTAAAATAGATGAGTCACTTCCGTCTGCATCTAAAATTGGTAGTACTTTATTTAAATCTTCGCCAAATGCTTCTGACACGAATTGTTGTTCTCTTGCTTTCATCCAATTCATGTTTCCACGAAGTGTGTTAATTTCTCCGTTATGGATTAAATAGCGATTTGGATGTGCTCTTTCCCAACTTGGGAATGTATTTGTACTAAAGCGTGAGTGAACTAGTGAGAAAGCAGATACGAAATCTTCATCCTGTAGATCAAGATAGAATGCATCAACCTGTTCAGGAGTTAATAATCCTTTGTAGACAATTGTGCTGCTTGAAAGACTAGTAAAATAGAAACGTAGTTCACGCTCTCTTGCCCAGTTTTCTGCTTGTTTACGGATCACATATAATTTACGTTCAAACGTAATGTTATCTTGAATTGATTCATCTGCTCCAATAAACACCTGACGAACAACTGGGCAGCTTAATTTAGCTACTGGTCCAATTTCCTCTGCGTTTACTGGTACATCTCTCCAACCTAATAAAGTTTGACCTTCAGCTTCAATAAAGTTGTTTAGTTGTTCTTCAATCTGTAGACGTTCTGAATCGTCATTTGAGAAAAACATCATCCCGACACCGTAGCGTCCACTTTCAGGAAGGGTCATTTCCTGACAAGCCTTTTTAAAGTATGCATCAGGAATTTGTACCATTAATCCGGCACCATCTCCTGTTAATGGGTCACTGCCTTGTCCACCCCTGTGGTCTAATTGACAAAGCATACTAAGTCCTTTTTTTACAATATCATGTGTAGCATGGCCTTTAATATGAGCGTATAAACCGATACCGCATGCATCATGTTCAAATTCAGGACGGTAGAGACCTTGTGCTTTAGGTATTTGATTGTAAGTCATGTATATCTCCCCCCGTTAGATAATCTTACACCCGAGAATTTTCAGATAATTACATTATATCTTTCAAAATTAATGTTAACAATATATAATTTAGATTAAATCAATCTCATTTTGATATAAATAGTTTGGAGGCCTATAATGGAATTACGACAATTACGTTATTTTATGGAAGTAGCCGAGCGTGAGCATGTATCTGAAGCTGCTCAATATTTACATGTTGCTCAATCAGCAATAAGTAGACAAATTGCTAATCTGGAAGCGGAACTAGGTGTTACCTTATTTGAAAGAGAAGGTCGAAATGTCAAGCTTACACCGATCGGAAAGGTGTTTCTTACTCATACAAAAACTGCAATGAAAGCAATTGATTATGCGAAAAAACAGATCGATGAGTACTTAGACCCTGAGAGAGGAACAATTAAGATTGGCTTTCCAACAAGTCTCGCAAGTCACTTGTTGCCAACCGTTATATCAGCATTTAAGGATAAGCATCCAAATGTTGCCTTTCATTTACGTCAAGGCTCTTATAAATTTTTAATTGATTCTGTTGTGAATCGTGAAATTGATTTGGCATTTTTAGGACCAGTCCCTCAAAATAATCCTGAAATTGAAGGAACAATTTTATTTACAGAGAGCATTTCGGCTTTAATACCATCAACACACCACCTAGCATCCAAAAGCAGTATTCTGCTTAATGAGTTAAGAAATGACTCATTCGTCCTTTTCCCTAGAGGCTTTGTTTTACAAGAAATTGTGGTGGAAGCATGTAAGCAAGCAGGATTTGTTCCAAACATATCTTCTGTAGGAGAAGATTTGGACGCTATCAAAGGTTTAGTTTCTGCCGGAATGGGTGTTACTTTGTTACCAGAAAGTACATTTCATGAGTCCATTCCCCGCTTTACAGTAAAAATACCAATTGAACTTCCTTTAGTTCGACGTTCAGTTGGAATTATCGTTTCGAAAAAAAGAGATCTTGCCCCTTCGGAAAAAGTGTTCTATAAGTTTGTAAAAGACTTTTTCTCGATGCTAGAGCAATATCAATAAATCAACCTGAGTTGACTTTGGTTTTGCTAGGTCAACTCTTGCTTAATCATAACATTTATTAGTTTGTATGAAATTAGAAATTAATGGGATTTCCCATTCAGTTACCTTGTAAGCTTGTTCCTAGTTTCTTCTATTATATATACAAATTAAACGCTTTCATTTTTAGTATTCAGAAAAAAAAGTTAGAGCTTGAAGGATTTTCTTCTTTGGAATGATATCTATGTTTTAGAGGAACATAAGAATACAAAATAAAGGAGGAGGATGTTGTTTATGAAAAAAGAACAATACCTATCTAATGCACCAAAACAAGAGCAACTCACATTACAAACGGATGGTACGTTTCCTAATAAGAAAAATATTGATGGTGATTCAGTTATGGAGCATAAAAACCAAGAAGTAGCTAATTCATTAATTGCTGAAAAAGAAATTGGTCAACAGCAGGAAAATCTTTAAACCTTATGCAAAGAGGCTCACGAAGTGAACCTCTTTTCTGTTCATTTATCTCTCGTTGCTCATAAAAAAGTCAGGATAGTCTGTTATGATTCCATCCACTTTTGCATCTAGTAGGGGTTTAATTGTTTTTTTATCTCTAACTGTGTATGGCATAGTCCTCATATTATACGAGTGAATTTTTTTTACTAATCTTTTCGTAACAAGAGCTTTATTTGGATTTATAAACTGGACTAATGAAGACCAATCTTTTAATTGTACATTTGACACTCCTTGCACTCGATATTTAACAAGTAAGCCGAGAGGAACCTGCGCTAACTTAGTATGAAACTTCTCTAGCCATTCAAAATCAAAAGATTGAACAATAACCTCTTCACTTTTAAACATATCCTTCTTATAAACATAAAGTTCTTCAGCTAATTTCATATGAAGATCATCATATAAATCAGGATTTTTCACTTCAATTAACAAACCTATTTTCCCTTTGAATGTTAGCAATACTTCTTCTAAACTTGGAACTTTTTCTCCAGAAAATTTCTTATGATACCAAGAACCAGCATCTAGTTTTCTTAATTCCTCGTATGTAAATTCTTTGACTTCACCAGTTCCATTCGTTGTCCTATCAACGGTAGGGTCATGAATAACAACCAATTTACCATCTTTTGTCATCTGTATATCAAGTTCAATATAATCTGCTTCAAGCTCTACTGCCCTATTAAAAGCTACCATGGTGTTTTCAGGAGCATGCCCTGAAGCACCTCGATGTGCAACAACTTTGAAGTTACCTTTTATATCATGATGTTTTCTTTTGGAGAATAGAAAGCTCTCTTTAAATTTACGAACCATCTTCACATTTCCAAGCTCCTTTACTTGTTCATATTAGGACACCGCTCACATAAATTCAAATCTTTGAAAGAAAAGGTAAAATCAAGTAAAGTACAATTAAGAAGATTGTTAGGAGGTAAAATTTGTGAATGATGTTATTAACACATTAACAAGTCACCGTTCTTTTCGTCAATATGAAGATAAACAGGTTGAACAAGAACACCTAAATGCGATTCTTTCCTCAGCTCAAGCAGCTCCGAATTGGATTAACGGGCAGCAGGTGTCTGTTATTGTTATAAGAAATAAAGAGAAAAAGCAAGAGCTTTCTGTTTTATGTGGAAATCAAAAACATATTGATCAGGCACCAGTCTTTTTAGTTTTTTGTGCGGATTTTTACCGGGCGAAAATAGCAAGTGAAATGGAAAATGTTCCTTTTGAAGTAGTAAATGATGCTGATTCCTTATTAGTTGGTGCAACAGATGTTGGGATAGCACTTAGTAATGCAATAGCAGCTTCTGAATCATTAGGATTAGGAACTGTTCCAATAGGTGGGATACGTCGAAGACCACTAGAAGTAATTGAATTATTACAATTACCTGAATATGTTATTCCGATATCAGGATTATGTATTGGCTACCCTTCAGAGGATCCCGGTTTAAACCCTCGATTACCTAAAGACGCTTTTGTTCATAGTGAGTCCTATAATGAGAATCAACAAAAATATATAGAAGAGTACAACAAGCAGTATAAACAGCACCAACTCAATAAAACAAATGGTCAAAGAGATACTTCGTGGACTGAAAGAATATCGAACTTTTATAAAGGCTCACATTATAATAATAACTACCCTGACGTACCCAAAATGCTTAAGAAGCAGGGATTTACTTGTAAAGATTTATCATAAAACTGACAATACTTTCCTTGTCAGTTTTTCATTTGTTAATCTAACATATATTTTAGTTAACATTTCTAAAAAATTATGATTAAATGAATGAAAAATGGTTTTAATCGTATTTCATCCGGGTATAGAGAATTAGTATCTTTCTAAGCATCCTTTACTAACTGCGGAGGTGATACATTTTGACTGATGCTATGAAAAATGACAGGAAAAATGAAGTTTTAGAATTAACACTCGAAGCGATGAAGTCCAATATTAGTAAAGAAGAGTTCAAACAATTTTTGAAACAAAAAGCAAAAGAAAAAAAACGCACTTAATCTTCGGTACATATGTAAAAGGGACAGATTTTTCATTTCTCCTTGAAAAATCTGTCCCTTTTATTTAAAACCTTATTTTATCTTTTTAAACTCCTTGATAAATTGCTCAGGATTGGATCGCATTTGAAATGAATACATACCTCTTGTTGTATGTAAGTAAAGAAATCCTATTTCCTTTGAAATGATCCGATACGAAATATCTAATACATCCTTTATTAAGAAAGTTTCAAAAGAAGTGGTAATTTCACTAGTAGACAATGTGATATTATGTTGTTCTTCTCTATGAAATAAAATATTTTCTTCAATATTTCTTTTGACTGTAATATAGGGTAAGTTAGCTATTACTTCCACATTGTCCCTCCTTTTTGACATTATTCTTCCTTGCTATAAAGATGACTAGAGATTTTTTCAACAAATGGAGTCACTTGTCCTGCAGAATAGATAAATAATTCGTGCATCGCTCTTGTGCAGGCTGTATAGAATAAATTTCTTACATCTTCCTCATAATATTGCTCTTTAGAAGCATTGAACAAAATAACAGCATCAAATTCGATACCTTTTGCAAGATATGCTGGGATGACAATAATCCCTTTTTGGAACTCATTGCTTTTTTTATCAATTAGCTGTACATTCATATGCTGTTTAAGTTCTTGATAAGCTTCCTGTGACTCCTTTGCAGTCTTGCAAATGATCGCAATCGTTTGGTAGTTCTCCAATGTTCTGATTCTATTTACTATGCTAGAAACAACTTTTGAGAGCTCTGTTTTTTCAATAATAATAGGTTTTGGTCCCTGTCGATTAAAAGGATCAATGTCATTTTTAGTATTAAGAATTTCACGAGTAAACTCAATAATTGGTTTGGTTGAGCGATAACTTCGGTTTAACGTAATTTTTTCAATTGAATCTCCTTGAAATAAGCTCATTAATGCATCAATTCCAGATTTGGAATGGTGTGAATAAATTGCTTGGTTTATATCACCTAGCACTGTATATCTTGCGTTCGGGAAAAGCTGCTTTATAAATGCAAATTGAAACGCAGAATAATCTTGTGCCTCATCAATAAACACATATTTTACACTCGTATTCACTTGAAATCCAGTTATTTTCTCCTTTATATACAAATAAGGAGTTGCATCTTCATAAGGCAGTCTGTTTTGATTAATCTCGGAAATTGTAAAAGAACAAACATCTTTCCACTCTTCTTCTAAGAGGCTTTCATTTTTTCCAATCATAAAATGAGAAGGCATATTATATAACTGTCGATATATTTCCTTTATATTTAGGAATAAGTGAGAATTGATTTCTTTTCGAACTGAACGTAAATGTCGCTTAACAACATATTTACGTAGCATTTTCTCCTCTCGCTCATAATCATCAAACGTATCTTCAGTAAATTTTCTTTGTTTCGTTAATTTTTCATAAAAAATTTGGTATTCTTCTTTACTTAAAAACTGAATTTCTTCTTCAACCCATGACTTTTCCCTCTCACCTTTTTCCATTTTCTTTAACTCGCTCAGTAGCCACTCTGAAAGAAGCTTCACTCTATTAGAAAGAGACAGTGTTGAGCTCAACGAATAAAAATACGATGAAACGTCATCTGATCTAAAAATAATATCTCCTCTAAACGTAATATTATGAAACAATAACCCTTCATTACTCAAATAATCCAAATATTGATCAATTACACTCATAAAATCATACGAAGATTTATAAGCAGCTGACATTTTTCTAACAGAATATAATGAATCATCTTTTTCCGTTAACATATATTCCATTGAAGTGAATGGATCTTCCACCTCATACTGATCACGAAGTGAATGTTGTAAATATTGCTGAAATGTTGTTTGCTGCATATTTTCCTCACCAAGTTCAGGTAAAACATTACGTATATAGCTATTAAACATAAAGTTCGGAGAAAACAACAAAATTTCTTCTGCCTGTAAAGTCTCACGATGCTTGTATAGTAAATAGGCCATGCGCTGAAGAGCCGCTGACGTCTTGCCACTTCCGGCAGTTCCTTGCACAAATAGTAGCTTCCCCTTTTCATTTCTAATTACTTTATTCTGTTCTTGTTGGATGGTAGCTACAATGCTTTTCATTTGGGTGTTTGATTGATCTCCAAGCACTTCCTGCAAAAGTTCATCGCCAATTGTAATTCCGGTATCAAACATACTTTTAATGCTTCCGTTTTTAATAATAAACTGCCTTTTTAATTTAAGCTCCCCACTAACAACCCCACCTGGGGCAGTAAATTCTGCAGAACCTATAGAATAGTCATAATATAAACTAGAAATTGGTGCACGCCAATCATAGATAAGAAACTCATCTGTACTCGGATCAAGGTAAGATGCAATTCCTAAGTAAATACTTTCAACCTCCTGTTCCCCTTCTTCCACAAAATCAATTCTTGCAAAATACGGTGCTTCAATAAGTCGTTTTAAGTTTTTTTCGTCTTGGTCCAGATTTTTATGTCGATGCTCTCGTTCAGCTAAAAATTCAGCTTGTTGTTTTATACTTGTAGCTGTTTCACCTGCTTCTACAGCATCATCAAAATTCACCGTTACATCTTCCCAGAAATTCTTTCTTATTTCGATAATATCTGTCTTCACCGTTGACGTTTGTTTTTGTAGACCCATTAAATCATGTTTCAATTTATGTAAAACATTATTTATTCTAATTTGTTCATCTTGAAGATTTTTTTCAAAAGTATCCATTAAATCCCGCCTTTATAGACTATTCTATTGAAACTAACCGCTATTTTTGTTCTCCTATCTTTACATTCTAGACATTATCGTGAAAATCCTACATATTGGAAAGCTTATGTTACTTTTAATAAATTCATTAAAACTTTACAGAATATTTGCTGTCTGTTCATTTTTCATTGCTAAGCTAATAGTAAGAAAAGAAGGAGGGATCCCTTATGACTAAACATAAAATGATCATTCTTTACTGTCTTATTAGCTTACTACTTGTATCAACCACCGTTTATTCAGCAACAACCTTAACGTCAACCGAAGATACGATTGAAATTCACTTACTTGGACTAAACGATTTCCACGGTCAATTAAACACTCACCACAACATTTTAGGCCAAAAAGTTGGTGGAGCAGAGTATGTATCAGCATATATCAATAAATTTAGGAAGCAATACAAAAACACATTCCTTGTTCACTCAGGCGATATGGTCGGAGGAAGCCCCCCACTTTCAGCACTATTCCATGATGAGCCTACAATCGAGTTTTTAAACTACCTAAATGTTGATATAGGTACTCTTGGAAACCATGAATTTGATGAAGGAGTCCAAGAAATGTTAAGACTAGTAGAAGGAAATAAAGATGGATTTTTTATAGGATCTACTGCTACTTATATTTCTGCAAACGTAATAGAAAATAAATCAAACTCACCCCTTCTCCCCCCATACACGATAAAAGAGATGAATGGTGTAAAATTAGGTTTCATCGGTGCTTTAACTACCGAAACAAATAAATTTGTCATTACAGAAAACCGTCAAGAAATTACAATTTCAGATGAAGTTGCAGCAATAAATCTAGCAACGGAAAAGCTTATCGATCAAGGTGTTCGTTCCATTATTGTACTAGCACATATTTCCGCTAAATCCAATTTAAAAGGTGGAAACCCTCAGTTAGATATGATTAAAATGGCACCTCTCCTACACGATGAAGTGGATGTTATATTTGCCGGTCACAGTCATGGATACGCCAACACAGTTGTAGATAATAAATTAATTGTCCAAGGTTATGCCTATGGAAAAGCCATTTCAGATGTTAAAATTATAATCAATCCACAAAATGGTCAGATTATTAACAAAAAAGCTGACATTCATTTAACCTTCCATTCTCTTATTAACCCAGACCAGACTGTAGTAAACCTTTTGACTCAATACGAGGAAAAGCTTTCTAGACAAACAAACGAAATCATATCCTCACTCCCTCATGATCTTTCTAGAAAAAAGAATACTAAAGGACAATCAGAACTTGGAAGCATGATTGTTTCGGCGATTCGAGACAAAACAAATAGTGACATTGCATTTCTGCATCACGGAGGGATTAGGTTTTCATTAAATAAAGGAAAGGTCACACTTGAAGATATTTATAGGTCACTACCTTTTAATCACAAATTAGTAAAAATGCAAGTAACTGGACAACAATTGATCAACATTTTAAACCAACAATGGACTCACGAAAAAGAGAATCTTTTGCAATCTAGCGGAATTAGTTATCAAATGACCCACACAGAAAATAAATTAAATAAAATAATTGAGCTAAAAGATTCTATAGGAAAAGAAATAGAGCCAGATAAAATATATACTGTAGTAACAAGTGATTACCTTGCTTATGGAGGGGATGGTTTTACCGCTTTTAAAGCAGGAGAAATTATTTTTACTGGTGAAACTATTCGGGATGTTTTTATTCATTACTTGAAAAAAAGCTAGAATCTTTTTGAACATTAGTAATTAAAAATACCCCCCTTTTAAAGGGGA
>NZ_JBLUOI010000038.1:0-49607 GCF_048059995.1 Metabacillus sp. YM-086
TTTTTTATTTAATAAAGGTAATGAAAGCCAAGGTAATATAGTCATTAAGGTGATGTATAGTCTAGTGTGCCGCATTTATAAACACCCTTTTTTTCTTATTCGTATATCATTATTTTTCCAAATTTAAATTGAAATATGTAAATATTTGAAGATCAAATCATTTCTTTCCCTATTTTATCGTAAATATATACATAATAGGGGAGGGAGTAGTATGAATGATAATTTGATACCCGTGTGGGATGAACATTTGTTTTGGTTAGAGGTTCTGCAAGATCATGCTTATTTTGTTAGAGATCATCTCTCTGTGAGCGAAGTTGACTATGTTCGTGTATCTCAGCAGTATATTTATCTTTTTGAAGAACTTATTTCTTTATTAAACTCGATTCCACGGAAAGTTTACTATAATGATGAAGGAATGATTTCTTTTGCTAAAAAAGCATGGCCGGTGGTAAAAGGCTATTTTGAGTTTGAGGGGAACTTACAATCACTTAGAATTGATAATAAAGTGAATTTAAATTTATCTCCGACGTATTTGAATGGTACACTTGCTGAAAATCAGGAATATTTACGTATTTTGACTTTCTTAGTTCAAGGAAAGAAACCCCTACCTCTTCCACTTGCAGATTTAATGGATTTATGGTTGGAAGATCAATTAGGACACGTTCTTCTATTTGAGGACTTACTAGATCCGATAGAATTAATTGCAACTAAGCAGGCGGAAACCTATATTAACAGGTACCAAGCATTTATTGTACAAAATCGGCATTTAAAAGGTTACTTACGATTTAAGGAACCAAATTTTGCACGACAAAAAGAATTTGCCAATGATGTAGGCAAGACCACGATTGAAATGAGTCAGTTTATTTATAGTATGGTGATTAGATATAAGGAAAACAAACTTTTGAATAAATCAACACTTCGCTTTCTTGAACATCATTTCCCAGAAACCTGTTATTTTATTAAAAAGCTAAGCTATTATGCACCTAGTTTAAGTGAAGAAGCTAGTAAATGCTCTCTTAGGAGACCATCTTATTCATAAAAGGGCAAAAAAAGGTACGTTAATGACAACGTACCTTTTTTAATGTACTAGTGGAAACTAAAGTGTAGTTATAGTATAGGATGATATTTTTAACCAATAGCCAATTCAAAAGAGCTAGTACAAATTCGTACTAGCTCCCCTTTATTTTAATAAACTTTATCACCGTTAAAAATAGAGTTCTTCACAACAACATAATCCACGTGACGAATAGCGTCTAAGCTAGTGCCACCAGCATATGAGATAGAAGATTGAAGGTCTTGCTCCATTTCAGTTAATGTATCCTGTAGCGCACCTTTGTGCTCTACATACATTTTTTTACCTTCAACATTTTTCTTTTCACCTTTTTGAAATTCAGAAGCTGAACCAAAATACTCTTTGAAAAGTTTTCCGTCTTTTTCTATTGTTTGACCTGGAGATTCTTCATGACCAGCAAATAGGGAACCAATCATAACCATAGTCGCACCGAATCTAACAGATTTTGCGATGTCACCATGTGTACGAATACCACCGTCAGCAATTATTGGTTTACTTGCTGCTTTTGCACACCAGCGAAGTGCTGCTAATTGCCAGCCACCAGTTCCAAATCCTGTTTTGATTTTTGTGATACAAACTTTTCCTGGCCCAATCCCAACTTTAGTTGCGTCAGCACCTGCATTCTCTAGTTCTCTTACTGCTTCAGGAGTACCAACATTACCAGCAATGACAAAGCTTTGTGGTAAATATTCCTTAATATGTTTGATCATTTTGATTACCGCGTTAGAATGACCGTGGGCGATATCAATTGTAATAAATTCTGGTACAAGCTTTTCTTCAGCTAATTGTTGAACGAAATCATATTCTTCATCTTTCACTCCAACACTAATTGATGCGATTAATCCACGCGATTGCATATCTTTAATAAAATCTTGACGTTTCTCTGGCTCGAAGCGGTGCATCACATAAAAATATCCATTTTCAGCTAAATAAGTGGCAATTTTCTCATCGATAATTGTTTGCATATTTGCTGGAACAACAGGTAATTTAAATTTATGTCCCCCTAATGATACAGTCGTATCACACTCAGAACGGCTATTAACCACACATTTTGCAGGAATTAGTTGTATATCTTCATAGTCAAATACATTTTCCATTGTATAACACCCCTAAATACGAATATTAAAAGTTTTTACTAATATAATTGTTCGTCCCTTAGGTAATTTACATCATTTTTGAAGGGATGTCAAAACTTTTTTAAAGCAATTTCATTAAAATGCGGGTGATTTTATATGAAATTGTTGATCGCTAAATGGAAATATTCTCAATCTCTACCTTTATTATGATGATTGTTATCCCTATCAATTCATTTGTAAGTTCCCGACTCCTAAGAAAAATGATTTTATAAGATTTTCTTTAAGGTTTTTTTAAGGTTGAGTCGTAATAATTACCCTATCAAATGATCATTTCATTTAAGGAGGAAAAAGCATTGAAAAAGTGGATTTCAATTGGTGTTGTCGTGCTTATTTTAGCAGGTGGGGGCTTTTGGTTGTATAAAGGAAATAAAACAGTAACTACTGCTAGTGCGCAAGTGATGACGACAACAGTAGTAAAAGGTGATATTGAGGTGCAAGTAACTGGTTCTGGTTCTGTTTCCTCTATTAACAGCAACGATGTTACATCTTCTTATGGTGGAGAGGTAGACGAGGTTCTTGTAAGTGAAAACGATGTGGTGGAAGAGGGAACAGAGCTTATTACATTCACAGATGGAAGTGATCCAATTACAGCTCCACATGCTGGAACTGTTACGACCTTGGATGTTGAAAGTTGAAAGTGGAAGCAATGTACAAAATGGACAAGTGGTGGCACACATAACTGATTATGAAACACTTCAAACAGTTATTTCTGTAGATGAGCTTGATATTGCCAGTATTAAAGAAGGACAAACAGCTGAAATAACGGCTAGTGCATTTCCTGATGATACGTTCACAGGAACGGTGACGAGTGTTTCAAAAGAAGGAACCTCTGAGAATGGTGTATCAAGCTTTGAAGTAGCTGTGCAATTTGATGATTCAAAAAATCTATTAATTGGTATGTCAACCGAGGTAAGTATTACAACAGAAAGTAAACAAGGAGTTATATATGTTCCAATTGAAGCAGTGAAAATGCAAGGGAACGAGAAATATGTGACAGTTCAAAATTCTGAATCGGCAACCGAAGAAGATGCGGAAACAACAAGGCAAGTTGTTGAAACAGGAATTAATGATGATCAAAATATTGAAATTGTTTCTGGTTTAGAAGAAGGACAAATTATTCAACTGGCGATTACAATTTCTGCTGAAAGCAGCTCATCAACTGAAGAAACAGGAGGGTTCCCAGGTAATGGTGCAGCCGGAATTCCAACCGGTGGCGCAGGTGAGTTCCCAAGAGGTACAGGTGAGACTGGTACACGTCCTAATGGTATGGGAAGAGGCGGAGAATAATGGGAAAACCAGTTATTGAAATACAAAAAATGTCCAAATCCTATGAACTTGGTGGTGAAACAGTTAAGGCTTTGCGAGAGGTGTCCCTTCAAATAGATGCAGGGGACTTCCTTTCAATAATAGGACCGTCTGGCTCAGGAAAATCAACATTTATGAATATGATCGGCTGCTTAGATAAACCAGATTCAGGTGAATATTTACTAGATGGAAAGGTAGTTAGCAGTATGAAGGACAAGGAGCTTGCCGCAATAAGAAATAACAAAATTGGTTTTATTTTTCAACACTTTAATTTGCTAAATAAGCTTTCGGCACTTGAAAATGTAGAACTACCACTCGTATATAGAGGAATAGGCGTTAAGGAACGAAGAGAAAAAGCGATTGAAAGCTTAAAAGGAGTTGGTCTTGGTGAACGAATCCATCACCTACCAACACAGTTATCAGGAGGACAGCAACAAAGAGTTGCGATTGCCAGAGCCTTAGCAGGGGATCCTCCTGTTTTGCTGGCGGATGAACCAACTGGAGCACTCGACAGCAAAACAAGTAAAGAGTTGTTAAGCATGTTAAAGGAATTAAATGGACGAGGACAAACAATTGTTATTATTACCCATGATTTAGAAGTTGCGAGAGAAGCAAGCAGGATCGTTCGAATTCAGGATGGACAATTGTTTGAAAATGGAGGTGATTGGTTTGAACCTAGTCGAGTCTATCAAGATGGCATTCAAGAGTATCAAGAACAATAAAATAAGAGCACTTTTAACAATGCTTGGTATTATTATCGGAGTTGCCTCGGTTATTACACTAGTCGGCGTAGGTCAGGGCTCCTCACAATCGGTAACGGAAGATATTGGTAGCTTAGGAACAAACCTTCTTACCTTGAGTGTTAATGATACAACATCAGTACAGCTGAAGGAAGACCAACTTACACAATTTGAAGAATTAAGGGGGATTTCAAAAGTAGCCCCTGTTGTAACTGGTAGAGTCAGTAGCAAGAATGGAGAAAATTCTACTCAAGTTTCGATTACAGGTACCAATTCTACTTATTTATCTGTTAGAAGCTTAACGCTCAGTCAAGGTCGATTTATCTCAGATATGGACAATGAATTGCGACAAAAAGTAGTTGTACTTGGTTCAGATACTGCTAGCACTCTTTTTCCAAATCAAAACCCAGTAGGGCAGAGTATACAGGTTGAAGGAGTATCATTCAAAGTAGTTGGGGTTCTTGAATCTGTCGGAACTTCGCTTGGAATGAGTGGGGATAGTGTGATTGTTGCTCCTCTTTCAACAACTCAGAGAGTAGTAAAGAAT
Organism: Metabacillus sp. YM-086; assembly: GCF_048059995.1. Classification (NCBI taxonomy): domain Bacteria; kingdom Bacillati; phylum Bacillota; class Bacilli; order Caryophanales; family Bacillaceae; genus Metabacillus; species Metabacillus sp. YM-086. The sequence continues at coordinate 4,801 of NZ_JBLUOI010000038.1, forward strand.
ACAACAATAGGTACAATTTATTTTCAAGCTGAAAGTGAAGATCGTATTAATCTTGCCAAATTTCAAGTACAAGGCTTAATGACTACACTTTTCCCTAATTCAAGTGACTACTATTCTGTATCAACACAGGAAGATTTAATGAAGACGATGAGCTCCGTTTCAAATACAATGTCACTTATGCTTGGAGGAATTGCTAGTATTTCCTTGCTTGTCGGGGGAATTGGAATTATGAACATTATGTTAGTTTCTGTTTCTGAAAGAACCAAGGAAATCGGTATCCGGAAAGCTATTGGTGCAAATCGTCAATCGATCTTACTGCAGTTTTTAATTGAAGCCATCGTCCTTAGTACCCTTGGTGGTTTAATCGGTGTTTTTTTAGGATTAGGTGTTTCAAAGCTGATGGAGTTATTTTCAAGCATCACCATCTCATACTCTCTGTCAGTTACATCACTTGCGTTTTTGTTTTCTTTATTAATCGGAGTTGTATTTGGAGTCTTTCCAGCAAATAAAGCGTCAAAACTAAATCCAATTCAAGCATTGCGTCAGGAATAACGTTAACCCAAATTACTTAAATCAAGTTTTAGGGTATTAGGTGAACTTTTAAAAAAAGGGATAAAAAAAGAGGTGCGAGACGATGCAAGTAAAAAAAGGAATGAATGTAATAGTAATGGGATCAATGATCACCTTCACAACACTTTCTTCTTTTCCTATAGAACAAGTGAAAGCCGAAGAAAATGTAACAATAGCAAACTCTACCAGACTATCTGCTCTAGAAATCGCTGAATTCGAGTTAGATCAAACCTTTTCTAGCAATATAGGTGAATACACCGCAACGGTTTCAAATGAAATGAAAACCATGAATATTCTATTAAACACCGAAACAGAAGGTGCGGTAATCGCGATAAACGGAGAGGAAGTCGATAGTAACAAGCAACTAGCTTATTCTCTTGAAACAGGTAAAAATATGTTTGCAATTTCTGTAACGAAAGACAGTGAAGTATCAACCTACAGTTTAATAGTTGTGCGTGAACAAAATGAAAATAGCAGTTTATCTAATCTAACTTTATCTGAAGGAAAAGTAAACTTTTCATCAACTGTTAAACACTACTCTGTTGATGTCGGAAATGCAGTTCGTTCCTTAATTGTTACACCAACTACAGCTGTGGATACATCAACAGTTCATGTGAATGGAACAAAAGTGGACCCTAATAAGGGAGTTTCTATCAATCTCCCAGTAGGTGAAACAAAAGTTTCTATTGTTGTCACAGCAGAAGATGGTAGCCAGACAACTTATTTTGTTGCAATTACGAGAATAGAAGACACGAACAACGATACGGTTACAACAGAAAATACTTCTTCGTCAACATCAAAGAAACAACAAACTGGATCTAATGCCGTTCCGACCTCAGGAACCAATCCTTCACGTTCTTCCTCTGACCTAGCAAATATGACAGGTTCAACAATTACAGGGAGCACAAGTGCTTCGTCAAAAGGGGATAGTACTTTAGAGGAAACATCAACAACTGCAAATTTATCCGCATTAAACATCACATCAGGTACGTGGAATAAATCGTTTGATCCGGATACTTATACCTATCATATTGCTGTAGCAGCAGATGTTAGCAGTGTGACAATTTCGCCAACTGCAGAATATAGTGGTGCAGAAATTGAAATCGAAGGTGGAACAAGCACGACAATTAGCCTTCCGGACCAAGCAACAACAGCCATTTCCATAAAAGTGAGTAACGATACTGACCGAAAAACATATGTATTGGTGTTTGATAAGGATGTAGAAGAAGATACAACGTCAGATACAATAACTGCAACTGAAACAACTTCAGAAGTTGAGCTATCTGAGGCACCGACTGGTCTTGAGCCACCTTCGAATAACGGAAGTGATCGAGCCAACAAAGAAATGGCAGTAACGAATCAAACAACTTCAGAATCATCGAAATCGTTCTGGAACTGGATTAAATCTTTCTTTACTTTTTAATAAATCATAAAACCTCACAAACGAAATCTTAGGTTTGTGAGGTTTTTGTTGGCTTCAGAATTACTATTAAGTTGTCTTACTCATATACATCACATACGTAGATCGATCTTCATCTATCTCCGCAGAAATCTTTTCGTACTCTTCATTTTGAATCCATAAATAATCATTTCCAAGAAGTGATAATGCTTCTTCATGTGAATATAAATCATATGTAAAGATGAGGGGTGACTCACTGAACTCTTTGAAGTCCCTGACTTCAAGTGTAACATGTGAATAGCGATCGGCTTGATCAAAAACATATTCATCAGTGTCTTCTTCGACATAAATGACATAATATTCTTCTTCAAGACTTGAGGAGGTTTTTTGATAAACCTTTTTTCCTTTAATAAAAAAATCACATAAACGACGACAGTAAATTTCGTATGGATCAGCAAACTCGTAATGATATAAAGCTGGATATCCATTGCGTTCATCATTTAGCCGATATTCCAATTTATAACTTTTTTTCATATTTACCTCCAAATTTGTGATTGTTTTTACTATACTATAAAAGGGTAGTTCATGACGGGGGAATTTTCCAAAAACTTGTCAAAATTTATTGATACAATTCTTATGCTTTTTAAGGAGGGGTGTTTTCTTGAGTAAAACAAGTAAGCTATTAACTGGCATTATTTCAGCTTCGATGATTACGGCAGCAGGTTGTGGGAATAATCAATCATTACCGCCCGTCCCAGAAGATTCAGAATGTGGCGATTGGGAGTGGGAAGCGGATGAAGGCGTTTGGGAATGTGATGACGACTATTCATCACATTACGGCCACTATTATTATGGGGGAAAATATTATTCGACGAAAAGCAGCCTTAAATCGAGCTCTGCTTATAAAAGCTATCAGTCTAGCAGTTCTTTTAAAGGAGGGGGCTCTAGTTCGGGCTTTGGAAAGGGATCTAGTGGAGGATTTGGTGGGTAATGTCTCAACCATTTAACCTAACAGAACATCAACACAACCGAAAAAGAATGTATCAAAAACTCGATTCCTTCTGGCACGACCTTTATGAAAGTGAATATGCATTATATGATATAGCCCTAATGACTAGTGAAGAAATCGAGGAAATACGCCTAGCCACAAATCGCATTGGCCATATTTTTTTGAAAATGGGGAATTTACTTAGAAGCTCTCCTGATGAATCTTTGCTTCAGCTTGATATTCCAAAGAATATGCTTCCGTTCATCCGACACCGTGCTCTACCAATTGATACAGTCATATCAAGGGTTGATTTAGTTAAAACAAGTGAAGGGCTAAAGGTACTTGAGTTAAATAGCGATACACCCACATTTGAAAAAGAAGTCTTTGATGTGAACCGCTTTTTATGCCAAGAATTTGGAGTTGATGACCCAAATGAGGGGCTATCCGAAAAGCTTGGAAGTGAAATGAGAAAAGCGATAGCTGAAGCCCTACATCGCAGCAAACATAATGAACCTCCGTATATTGTTTTTACCTCCCATGAAGAACATGAGGAAGATAAGTTCACAACGATCTTTCTAAAAGATCTGGCAAATGTAGGAGCTAATTATGTTCCCTTACATAAATTAAGGATTCAAAAGGGTGAAGGGCTATATGATGATGAAGGAAACAGAATTGATGTATTGTATCGTCAGACCTATCCGTTGGAGCATTTAATTGAAGATGTGAGTGAAGAGTCCGGAGATCCGATTGGTGAGCAATTACTTCAACTTGTTTGTTCCAATAAGTTGATTATGTTAAACCCAATTTCAGCATTTCTCCTTCAATCAAAAGCTGTTCAGGCAGCAATTTGGGGGATGAAGGAGCTTGATTCGCCTTATTTTACGGAAACAGAAAAACAATGGATTTATCAATATTTTTTACCAACATACCTTGAGGAAGATATTTTTATTAAAAATGGAATGAAGTATGTGAAAAAACCAAGTTTTGGTAGAGAAGGAGATACAGTTTCTGTGTTTCAAGGGACTGAAAAACTATTTGAGGACAAACATAAAACGTATGAGAAATCTCTACCAGTTTATCAAAAATATGTGGACCTTCCCTCTCAACAGATCAAAACGATGAATGGTATTCTTGAAGGAAAAGTATTAATAGGAAGTTTCCTTATTAACGGAAAAGCAAGTGGAATAGGACTAAGAGCAGGCAAGCAAATTACAGACAATAATGCCTACTTTTTACCTTTAGGAATACAAAAAGGAAGGGAATGAGAAGATGACATTTTTAGACTTATTTTTATCAACGGTTTCTTATATTGGATTGGCTATTGTTTTGTTGATCATTGGGATTATTTTGTTTGAAATAACAACAAAGAACAAAGAATTTGAACTAATCAAAAACGGGAATAAAGCAGCTGTTTATGCGTTTGGTGGTAGAATTTTAGGGCTTGCTATTGTTCTTTATTCATCAATCTCTAATTCTGTTAATATCTTTGATATGGTGATTTGGGGAAGCATTGCGATTGTGATGCAGATTATTATTTTCTATTTAGCAGAGCTTTTAACACCAAAGTTTAATATTACAAAAGCAATCGACGATGATAACCAAGCTGTTGGATTATTTTTATTATTTTTGTCGATATCAATCGGACTTATCATTGCTGCATCATTAACATATTAATAGAAAAAAGCGGGGGAACTAAGGTTTTACCGCTTTTTTGTCATTTAGCTAGTATTTTAAAATTGTCTTAAACTGACACTTTATTGTCAAAAAAATACCCTAATAAAACCAAGCTCCTAAGCGTATTGTTATGTGAAGGGATTGGTTTTTTTATTCGTATTAGTACTAGGAAGCGAGTTAGGGTAAGTGTTTTACTATAAAAAATTGAGGGAAAGGTACAACAGTCGTTTCGCTCTTTTACAACATTTTCTGTTAAAATAAACCAATAAGCCTCTTACATAATGAGGTTATTACTCGTATACATTTTTCTAATCTTTTCGAATTTATACGAATTTTACTTCAGTTTAAATTTAAAAGGATTGCAGGAGGAAAATATGACAAGAGAAGATCAACTAATTGAAAAATCATTTTATGAAACATTTTTATCTGATGGTGATAACAGGCGTCCATCACGGATCCTTGGTCAGGCCTATTTTGAGGAACAAAATCGAGAAGAAAGCTTTGATTTGTCATATATTCGCTTTGCTCAAGGAGAAATCTATTTTCATGATTTGGATTATGAGGCTGCTATTTTTAAATGGGAAAATATTAAAAATGAGTTGGAGCCTTGGGCGAAGATGAATATAGGTGATGCCTACTCTCAGCTTGGATTGTTATCTGCAGCAGAGGATATGTATAATTCAATTGAGACAAGTGAGGATACATTAAAAAGTGAGGTTGCTTTAAAGCTCTTTTTTCTTTATAAGGAAAGAGGAAAAATGGAACATGCTTATGAAACAATAAAAAAAGCGGTTTTATTGGATCCGGATTATCCAAATGTAACACGAGTTGCACGCGATTTTTACGAAGAAAATGAAGATGATGAGAATGCTGTTAAACTGGCTGTTGATGAGCTTATTCGTACTGAAAAAGAAGAATGGTTTTCAGTTATTACCTCATATGTAAAAGCAGGCAACACCAAAAGCTTTTTACCAGACTTTTTTGCAGATGCTTTACTTACCATTCATGACGTTAATAAACAATCCTTCATCTCTTTTACTCATGCATTATGGAATAGTTATAGAAATGAAGAGTCATATCTTCAATGGATCAATACGATTAACGAGTTGTTTATGATTGTTCAACATGAAGAGGAGTTTGAGTGGAATCAAATCGTTCAACTTTATGAAGAAACATTTATTGAATTAACAGATGGACGCTACTTTCTACAAGACCTTCAAGTAGTGATGCCTAATCTATTATCTTGCTGGTTAAAGCTCTCAACAAGAGAAAATGGGTTAACGCCAGCTGCCACTGTTTTAGCCTGGAATGAAATTTTTTCTGGTCACATTATTCACGATAGTATATATCGTGCAGAAGCAATTATTTTTGAAGTGGAGAACAACCAAAGTGGATTGCAGCAGGCTCTACAATTATTTAAAACAGTGAAAAAGTGGGCGGAAGGACATTCTCTTGCTGTTGATTATAAAACGGTATGGTGGTTGGAGGAATTACTTAATTCGAATATTAAGCAGCATTTCTTACTTGCAGGATTCGAAGGTAGTGGAAAAACAACATTTATGCACTCACTCCTAGGTGAAAAACCGTATAAAGGTACAACAGCTTCTATGGTCATTTTCCACGATGATGATGAACTGTCATTCAGTCAGATCACAAGTACGGGACATCGTTTTCTTGAAAACCAACGTGAAATGCTTGAGCATATGGAGGAAACTTCTTTATTCCAAGTAAAGCAACCATGTATCTTTTTACATGAAAATCAATGTGCCATTATTGACACACCTTCCTTAAACGGTAGTTTTAGAAATGAATTTTTTGACACATTATTGTTAGCAGATGGAGTATTTTTTGTTTTGGACGGAGCTGATCCTCTTTCAGATGAAGAGTATAATGTATTATGTCAAATGAAAAAATTTGCTCCAGATATAAATGTTCATTTTATTTTAAATAAGGTAGATTTAATTGCGAGTGACGTAAATACACAAGCAACCATTAATGATATAAAAAGAAAAGTTGTAAATATTTATCCAGAGGCAGATATTCTGCCATATTCTTCTTTACATCCATTTAGTCAGCAATCGAGCAAGCTTAACACGTTTGTAAACACACATTATCCTTTTGATATGAAAGAAAAGCCAAACAAAAGAACAGCTAATGTGCTAACGTTAATTCGACATGTTCTAACTGATTTGCTTCATAAAAGAGAAGAAATGGAGAAAGGCTTTATCTATTCCATTCAATGGAATGAAGACATTTTAGGAAGATTAAAAGGCTTGAGTCTAAAATTAAAAGATCTTCAACATGAAAAAGTGGAGACTATTATTGCTGCATACAGAACCTTACTAAAAGAAAGTAAAACAGAGTTAATGGAAACCATTCCAAGGCTGTTAAAAGAAAGCTCAGAATATATTAAGGAAGATAGTGATTTTAAAGAAATTCACTTAAACTTAAATGAGAAGATGAATGAAAAAATACAATCGTATATTGAAGAAACACTACTTCCTACCGTTTATCATCAGCTGGATACCTGGGTATCAGCTTCTCACGATGAATTCCTTGAAAGTCAATCTTTCTTAGTGGAGATGAGTGAAACGTTCAATGATATTTATCAAGAGAAAAAGCTTTCTTTACAATGTGATTTTGCGCTTTTAGATGATTGGCGCCGAGATTTAGACAGAATGACAGGTCGAATTCAATATGAAAAAGAAAACATTATGTTAAAGAAAAAACCTGCTCAGTTATTATTAAAAGGTGCTGGTAGGCTATTGGGTACAATGAATCAAAGCAACAATATGCTCTATAATCAATACAAGAAATATGTTGAAAATGAAACATATGAAGAAGTAACAGCCTCTATTGCGAATAAACTATTTTTGCCATTTGAATTATTTGAAAAGGGCTTAAGTCAAGATGTTACATCCTTTTTCCAAGGTGCCATTCAAGAGGTGAAGGAAACGATTGCTGAAACAGAAACCATTATCCAGGATGGAAAAGAAAGCTTGGATAACATGAGAACAAATCCTGAGGTCTTTTATGATCCTTTAAAATTATTTGAGGTAAACCTACTTCAGCAGGAATTTAGCCTACAAGCTAAGAAAGATTACAGTCGAACAGGTTGAAAGTAGAAGAGACTATTCCTTATGTGCTGAACCCTAAAAGTTAGAATTGGTTCGCCTAACTTTTGGGTGCACATCATTAGGAAAGGTCTCTTTTTTATGCAAGTTAATTGAGAAAAGAATATAATGAAGGTAACATGAATTCATAACCAACAAGGCACGTAAGTCATAACTACCTGAGGAGAGTACATATATGGTAAAACATAAAAAGTTTAATTTAAAAATCCCCCTTCTACTTATGCTTTTATTAATTATTGTGGCTTTTATTCCAACGCCTTACTACCTTTACCAACCAGGTTCGATCGAAGCGTTGCAGCCAAAAATTAAGGTAGAGGATGGGTACACTAAGGAAGATGGAAGCTTTCATTTAACGACAATTTTGTCGATCAAGGCAATGAATCCATACATATTGGCTTATGGGCTAGTAGCTCCGCATACTGATATTGTAAAGGAAGAGGATGTTAAAGGGGATTTAACAGATCAGGAGTATAATAGATTACTCGAATTTATGATGAAGAATTCTAAGCAAAATGCGCTAGTTGCTGGTTTTAAACAAGCTGGAGAAGAGGTTGAGATTGATTATCATGGAATTTTTGTTAGTGCAATTTTGGCAGACTCTCCAGCAAAAAATGTTCTTCAAGTAGGAGATGTCATCACAAGTATCGATGGTAAAAAAATGTATGAGGCAACTGAATTTATTTCGTATATAGAACAAAATAAAAAAGAGGGTGATCAAGCTACACTAACAATCACTCGCGGAGGAGAAGAAATAAAGAAAACAGTAGAAATGGTGAAACTGGACCCATCAACTAATAAAGTGGGAATTGGTATTGCCCCAGAGGAAGATTTTACAGCAACCGTCCCTAGAGAGGTTAAAATTGAAAGTGATGATATTGGCGGTCCTTCAGCAGGTCTAATGTTTTCCTTGGAAATCCTCAATCAGCTAATAGCTGAAGACTTAACTAAAGGTTATAAAATTGCCGGAACTGGGACAATTGATCATAACGGAAACGTAGGACAAATAGGCGGGATTTCTCATAAAATTACAGCAGCCTATGAAGACGGAGCTGACATCTTCTTTGCACCGAAAGACATCACTTCTTATGATCAAAATGAAAAAGAGGTTATAGCAGAAGTCGAGAAGAATGACTATGAGGTAGAAGTTGTGCCAGTAGCAACCTTGTCTGAAGCTGTTGAATATTTAGAGGGACTAGAGGAGAAGAGTTAAATATGTTTTGTGGAAGAAGCCTGGTTTGGGCTTCTTTCTTTTAGTTTTTAAAATTAGAGTACAAGTCGAATTGCGTGTTGGTCGCGTCAGTTACGAGTTGTCGCGTCAAAAAGGGATTTGGTTAAGTCAAAACCGCAAAAAGTCATGTCAAAAAGACTAGAGGTTAAGTCAAATTGCGTGAAGGTCGCGTCAGTTACGAGTTGTCGCGTCAAAAATACGTATGGTTAAGTCAAATCCGTAAAAAGTCCCGTCGAAAAGACAAGAGGTTAAGTCAAAATTGCAAAAAGTCATGTCAAAAAGACCAGAGGTCAAGTCAAAATGCGTGTCGGTCGCGTCGCTTACGAGTAGTCGCGTCAAAAATACGTATGGTTAAGTCAAATCCGTAAAAAGTCACGTCAAAAAGACCAGAGGTCAAGTCAAAATGCGTGTCGGTCGCGTCGCTTACGAGTGGTCGCGTCAAAAATACGTTTGGTTAAGTCAAAACCGCAAAAAGTCACGTCAAAAAGACCGGAAGTCAAGTCAAATTGCGTGTTGATCACGTCACGTACGAGTTGTAGCGTCAAAAATACATTTGGTTAAGTCAAAACCGCAACAAGTCACGTCAAAAAGACCAGAGGTCAAGTCAAAATGCGTGAAGGTCGCGTCGCTTACGAGTGGTCGCGTCAAAAATGCCTGTGGTTAAGTCAAAACCTCAACAAGTCCCGTCAAAAAGACCAGAAGTCAAGTCAAATTGCGTGTTAATCACGTCACGTTCGAGTTGTCGCGTCAAAAATACATGTGGTTAAGTCAAAATCGCAACAAGTCCCGTCAAAAAGACTAGTTGTCGCGTCAAAATGCTTGTTAGTCACGTCACTTACGAATTGTCACGTCAAAAATACGTTTGGTTAAGTCAAAAGCGCAAAAAGTCACGTCAAAAAGACCAGAGGTCAAGTCAAAATGCGTGAAGGTCGCGTCGCTTACGAGTAGGTTCGTCAAATCCTCTGCCTATAAACAGAAGAAAACGCTCTAACTATTGTCAGAGCGTCCTCGTTCAGTACAACTTACAACTATAACACTAAAGATGCAACAATTCAGGCCGCTCACAAGTGCTTTCCATTATATAATGAGTACTGTTGCTAGATGAATCGTGGAATCCATGCATAGCTTCTAACACATGATAAGCTAAATCTCCATTGGCGCGGAACTTACCTCCATGTAAAATGGCTTTTGCCATGTCAGCTACACCTAACCCTCGGCTGTTATCGATATAATCAGATGTTACAGGTATATCAACGAATTCTTTTTCACCACGTTTTCTAATGCGCACTGGCCCGCCAAATGTATTTGGATCAGGAACAAGCAGGGTACCTTCACTCCCGTATATTTCAATTGGGGGAAGGGAGGTGCCACCCATCGCATCGAAACTTGTCGTAAGAGTTGCAACAGCACCAGATGCAAAATCTAAAACACCGGAAATATGAGTTGGTGTTTTAACTGTCAGCTTTTCACCAGATTTTGGTTCACTTGTTATGATTCGTTCGGAATAGCTAATTCGGGCTGATCCAGAAATTCGCTTAATCGGTCCCAACAGAGATACTAGTGTAGTTAAATAGTACGGCCCCATGTCAAACATTGGGCCACCTCCAACATCATAGTAAAATCCAGGATCTGGATGCCAATGTTCGTGGCCACGGCTAATCATAAAGGCAGAGGCTCCAATCGGAGTGCCGATTTCTCCTTTTTCAATAAGAGAGATGCTTGTTTGAATGCCTCCTCCTAAAAAGGTATCAGGAGCACTTCCAACTAAGAGATTGTTTTTCTTTGCTGTTTCTAAAATTTGCTTACCTTCTTCACGAGTTATGCTAAGTGGTTTTTCTGTATACACATGCTTACCAGCCTCGAGTACTTTCATACAGACTGAGGCATGAGCTTTCGGGATCGTTAAATTTATCACTAATTGGATCTCAGGGTCATTCAGTAACTCTTCAACAGAATAAGCATGAGGAATCCCGAATTTTGCTGCTTGTGATTTGGCACGCTCCTGATCTAAATCTGCACAAGCGATAAGGTCAAGATGCTCAAACTTTTGACAGTTTTCCAGATAAATGGAGCTGATATTACCACAGCCGATTATTCCGATTTTTAGCTTTTTCATATAGACACCCTCCAGAGTTATTAAGACTATTGACTGTCACCCATTCCAGTGTATTTACGACTAATTCCATTGCTAGACAAAACCAACTCTTCAGCACGTTGTTTACCATCAGCAGCCCATAAGAAACCTTTTCTCATGATATGAGTAACCTCTGGCATGGAGACTATATTAGCTTTATGGCCTAATGAATTATAAAACACATTTCCTTGTCCCCAACGTTTTGTCCAAACAACTGGCATATCTACTGCTTTGTTTGTTGCGTGGGGACCATCAACAACTGGAAAACGTGTTGTAGCTAGTACTTCAACAGCAGGGTCTACATGAAGATAATACTGTTCACTTACTACTTTAAAATCAGAAAGGCCTTCTAAAAGAGGACTTGTTGAATGCTTAATGTTGACCATATATTCAACACCATCATTACCTGGGTGTGCAACCCAATTTCCACCTGTCATAAACTGCCAGTCAACATTATTGCGAAAAGAATCACACATTCCACCATGACAACCGGCTAAGCCAACACCGCTAATAACAGCATCTGAAATATTGAGAACATATTTCTTATCTATTTCACCCATTGTCCAGTGTGGAACAATTAAGTCGAAGGATTTTAATTTTTCTGGATCTGCGTAAGATTCAAGGGAGGAAGATACTTCTACCGAGAAGTTTTCTTCTTCGAGAATGGTTTTAAAAATTTGAGCAACTTGCTCAGGTTCATGTCCATCCCAGCCTCCCCAAACAATTAAAGCGTTTTTTTCACTCATTCTTTTTTCTCCTCTCTATTAAACTTCCGAAACGGTTATCCATTGTCGTTTTTCAATTGATAAATCAACAGCCTCTAGAACTTGTTGACATTTCACACCGTCATGAAAATTTGGAACAGGCTGACGGTCTTCCTTAATTGCATCCATTAGCTCTACTATTTCATGGATAAATGTATGTTCATAACCAATTGTATGTCCAGGTGGCCACCAGTTCTCTGCATAAGCATGGGGAGGATCTGTTGCTAACACACGTCGGAACCCCTGTACATCATCTCTGTCTTCAGTGAAGTAGACTTGTAATTCATTCATTCGTTCAAAATCAAAGATAACACTGCCTTTGCTTCCGTTGATTTCAAAGGAATTTGTACAACGATGACCTGTGCCGTAACGAGTCGCTTCAAAGCTGCCTAATGCCCCATTTGCAAAACGTGTCATAAACAAGGTTGCATCATCAACCGTGACCTTTCCTTTTTCAGTCTGAGTTTCACCTTTTGAGGATAGGCCAGATGTATTTGTCGGGAGAGGTCTTTCTTTAATAAATGTTTCACTCATTCCGATTACTTCTGTCATGTCACCAATTAGGTAGTGAGCTAAATCAATTAAGTGTGCTCCTAAATCTCCATGTGAACCTGAGCCGGCTATATCTTTTTGAAGTCTCCAGGCAAGAGGGAAGGTAGGATCAACCAGCCAATCTTGTAAAAACCAAGCACGATAATGATAGATATCACCTAATTTGCCTTCATCTATTAATTTTTTTGCAAGCATAACAGCTGGAGCAAAACGATAGTTAAAGCCGACCATATGCTTAACACCTTCTGCTTCAACAACCTCAAGCATTTCACGAGAATCTTTTAATGTAAGCGCTAACGGTTTTTCGCAGAAAACATGTTTTCCTGCTTTAGCTGCAGCAATGGTTATTTCTTTATGTACATCACTAGGTGCATTAATATCTATTAAATCAAGATCGCTTCGTTCAATTAGTGTTTTCCAGTCTGTTGTATATTCCTCCCAGCCGAATTGTTTTGCTGCTTGAGCGATACCTTCAGGATTGCGTCCACAGATTACCTTCATTTCTGGCTGGATTCTATTTGGAAAGAAAAGAGGAAGATCACGATAAGCATGACTATGTGCCTTCCCCATAAACTTGTAACCAATCATCCCAACTTTTACTGTCTTCATAACATTTCCCCTTTTCAAAGTTTGGTAGAAAACAAGTTATTACGTTGATCACGATTAGTGTCATTTCCGTGGTGAATGGAGGAGAATATGTTTATATGACACTAGTGTTATAGTGAGGATTCTCTTTCAATTAAAGTGACAGGCAGCTTCAAACTTGTTTTTTCATTGTCACCATGCAAAATACAGTTTAGTACCTTTTCTGCAGCCAGTTGCCCCATTTCATATAAAGGTACATTTACGGTACTTAATGGGGGAGAGGTCATTCTCGAAATTTCTGAGTTATCGTAGCCGATAATAAAATAATCCTTTGAAGCTAGTAAACCTCGTTCATTCAAGCCCTGCATTAGTCCAATAGCCATACGATCATTTGCTGCAAAGATTGCCTTTGATGTTTGCAGGATAGGGTAAATTTGCTCAGCAAGCTTATAGCCACTTTTACGACTATAATTTCCTTCAAAAATAAGGTCCTTATTAAATGGTATGTCTTTATCTCGTAATGCTTTCCTATAGCCTTCAAGTCGATCAAGACTATTTGAAAACTCTTTTGAACCATTTAAAAAGATAACTCTTTCAAATCCTTTGTTGAGTAAAGAAGTTGTTGCTTGATAACTTCCATCTACATGATCTCCATCAATAAAGTGAAAGGGTTGTTCTGAAAAAGTTTGATTAATTAAACAATATGGCAAATGATGTTCATGTAGATTATTAAGAGCTGTAATATCATTTGGAGTATTTTTAGCCCCTAGAATAATGCAGCCGTCTACTCGTTGAGATTGAAAAAGCTGAATGTAATCTTTTGGTTGTTCAGGAGTTTGAAATAATAAGAGTAAGCCATAACCAGATTCTCCTAGTTTTGCCCCAATTCCACTAACTAACTCTGAAAAATAGTGGGTGGACATTAAGTTAACCTTAGGTAAATAAGGAACAATTACTCCTATATTGTTGCTTTTTCCTTTTGCAAAATTTTGTGCAATAACATTAGGGTGGTAGTGAAGCTCTTTTGCAGCTTTCAGCACTTTTTTCTTCGTTTCTTCTTTCAATGGAGCTATGTTGTTAAAGACCCGTGAAACAGTGGCTTCAGAAACACCTGCTAATCTTGCAACATCTTTTCTATTAGCTAATTTATTCACCCCCCGTAAATATTATGTACACGCGTTCATTTTCTCTGTTTTTAAGGAAAATGTCAATGAAAACCAAGAGATAAAAAATAAAATGAAAAAAATTTGAATATTAGGTTTAACATGTTTTAATTGGGGTAAATAGCAAAAGACAGTATCCCCCCTGATACTTTCTATATGAAAAACTTGAGGAGCCTTCATACTTTGTATGGAGGTTTTTTCTTCGTTTATGGGTTTTATTACCTATTTTGGTAATTGGTGTTGAAATATAGAGCGGTAGGTTTTATACTTGGAAATGTAATCGGTTACAAAAAATGCCGATCGAACATGAAAAGTCATCTCCAGGGAGAATGGTACATGGTAAAAATGCGTGATGTAGCAAAATTAGCAAATGTGTCAGTCGCAACAGTTTCTAGGGTCCTGCATAATCCAGAAACTGTAAAAGAAGCAACGAGAAAGAAAGTACTGAGTGTAATTGATGAGTTAAATTATAAACCAAATATGCTAGCTCGCCAGTTTCGTAGAAATGAAACAAATATTATTCTAGTAGTTGTACCAAGTATTATGAATACTGTTTTTTCAGGTATTATTGAGGGAATAGAATACGAAGCCTCAAGACATGGATATCGGGTTTTACTAGGGAATACAAATAGAAAAGTTGAAAACGAATATGACTTAGTTGAACTACTAAAGAAAAGGCAAACAGACGGTATGATTTTATTATCAGAAAGGATGGATTCAAACGATATAAAGTCTTTGAGTGAAGAATATCCTCTTGTTCTAGCTACAGCATATATTGAGGGGTTAAAGGTACCATCTGTATCAATCGACAATGTTAGTAGTAGTCGCGAAGCTGTTGAACATCTCATTAGACTAGGTCATAAAGAAATTGCTCATATAACAGGGCCCTTGCAATTTGGAATTTCTAAAGGTCGATATAAAGGTTATAAACAAGCGCTGATGCAAAATAATTTAGAAGTTCGGAATATGCTAGTTCAAGAGGGAGATTTCACTTTTGAATCTGGCTATAATCAAATGTTGAAGTTCATGGCAATTGAGAAAACACCTACAGCTATTTTTGCTGCAAATGATGAAATGGCTATGGGGGCAGTAAAAGCAGTAAAAGAATTTGGACTTAATGTTCCTAGAGATATCGCTATTGTGGGATTCGATAATATAGCATTTTCATCAAAATTTGATCCAGCTATAACGACAGTTGCACAACCCCTTTTTGAAATGGGACAAAAGTCTATGAAATTACTATTACAGCAAATTCAAGGAAAGCCGATTATTAAGTCACAATATATATTAGATTGTGAATTAATTGTGAGAGATTCTTGTGGTGGAAAAGGTAAAGAAAAGGTAATAAATGAAAAAATCAGCACATAAAATGTAACCGATTACAAATTAAGGGAGGTGAATAGCTTAAGTTACATGAAGATTGAATGGATATTTGTAACCGGTTACATTTGTGGTTGAAAAAGGAGGACTTTTCTATGTCAAATACTCTATTTAGCTTACAATTATTCACACTGCGTGAAGAAACTGAAAAAGATTTTATTGGAACATTAGAGAAAGTTGCAAAGCTTGGATATCAAGGGGTAGAGTTTGCTGGATATGGAGGATTAACGTCAAAGCAATTGAGACAGGAACTTGATCGCTTAGGGTTAAAAGCAAGTTCTAGTCATGTTCAATTATCTGTTCTAGAAAATGAATTAGCTAGGGTCATTGAATTTCAACAAACAATAGGTAGTCGACACGTAGCGTGCCCTGTCCTTCCAGCTGAAAGAAGAACAAAAGAAGCTTACTATGAACTTATTCCAATTTTAAATGAAATTGGTCGAAAATGTCACGAGGAAGGAATTACACTTTCTTATCATAATCATGATTTTGAATTAGTTGACCTAGATAATGGTAAAAAGCCTTTAGAAATACTTCTAGATGAAACAAATCCTGAATGGGTAAAGGCTGAGTTTGATGTCTACTGGTTAACAAAAGCTGGTGAAGACCCAGTTCATTGGTTAAAACGTTATGAAGGAAGAACACCACTTGTTCATCTTAAGGACATGACGACAGATGGGGAGAAGTTTTTTGCGGAATTAGGAACTGGTGGGGTTAATGTAGAAGGGGTACTTAATCAGGGGATGAGTTCAGGTGTGGAGTGGTTTGTTGTTGAGCAGGACAGATCAAGAAGAACACCTTTTGAGAGCATCGAAATCAGTATGGATTTTTTGAAAGAAAAACAATTAATAACAGTTTAAAGTTGAAAACGAAAACAAAGGGGATGGAAGAATGAAAAAATTACTTTCTGTTTTAACGATAATGACTGTTTTGTTTCTAACTGCATGTGGACTTAATGGTGGTGGCTCTACAGAACAGGCAACATCTGATTCTGGTGAGAGTAAGTCTAACGGAGGGAAAAAGACACTTGAATTCTGGCATATTGATACAGGGGAAAAAGAGGCAGTTTATGAAGAAGCAGTTGAACGATTCAAGGAAAAGCATCCTGACGTAGATGTAAAGGTTCTTCAAATTCCAAATGATGCATACAAGCAAAAGTTATCTGTTGCTATGTCTGGAAATGACGCACCAGATGTATTCCATAGTTGGGGTGGAGGATGGCTGAAGAACTTTGTGGACCAGGGGAAGGTATATGATATCACAGAAACAACAGATAAATCTCACTTTAATGAACTGGCTTTGAACAATGCTACATTTGACGGCAAGGTTTACGGTCAGCCATTAAGTCTTTCAATTGATGTTGTTTTCTATAATAAAGAGTTATTTGATAAGTACGGTCTAAAAGCACCAAAAACTTATGATGAATGGTTAAATGTGATCGATACACTAAAAGAAAACGAAATTATTCCTATTGCATTAACAAACCAAACAAAATGGCCCGGAGCTTATTATTTAATGAACTTTGCAAGTAGAATTGCTGGGCCTGAACTGTTTGAGAGTGCTTTTAATAGAGAGGGTAGAGGCTTTGATGACCCAGCTTATGTTGAGGCAGGAAAGTATATTCAAGAATTGGTAGAAAGAGACGCGTTTAATCCAGGATTTAACGGTGTACCGTATGATGAAGGTCAAGGGCGTCAGTTAATGTATACTGGTCAAGCAGCGATGATGGATATGACAATCTCATTCTTAAATAACGTAAGACAAGAGGCTCCTGAATTCGAGGAAAAGTTAGACTTTTTCTTATTCCCAACTATTCCTGGAGGTAAAGGGAACGAAACACATGTTGGGGCAGCAACCGGACCTGTTTGGTCAGTTGCACAAAACAGTGAAAACCCTGACTTAGCTGCTGAGTTAGTTAATGAACTAACAAGCAAAGAAACAGCGCAAAATTACACAGATCGCACTGGCTCATTAACAGGTGTGAAAGATGTTGTTCCAGCTGATGAATTTACAAAACGTTTTTATGAAGTGGTAGAACAAGCAACTCATTTACAAATGCCGTATGATCAAACTCTTCCACCTGAATTAGCAGAATTACACAAAGACACGACTCAAGCTGTATTTGGGCTAGATATGACACCTGAAGATGCTGCAAAGAAAATGGAAGAAAAAGCAAAAGAGCTTTTAGAGTAGTGCGGTAAGGGGGGATTTCCCCTCTTATTGTAAAAAAGGAGTGGCTGAAATGGATACACATATAAAAGTGGCTGAAAATAGGACGGTAGTCAAAAAAGTATCACGTACACAAAAGAAAATAAAAAGCGCCTTAACTATTAGTGCGTTTGTCGCCCCTGCCATTATTATTTATGCAGTCTATGTTTTGTTCCCTATTATGTCTACCCTCATGTACAGTTTTTATAAATGGGACGGAATGGGAGTAGGAGTATTTATAGGATTACAAAATTATGTTGACCTTTTTAAAGACGCAATTTTTTGGAGAGCCCTCACAAATAATACATGGGTAGTGTTAACCTCGGTATTTGCTCAAATTCCTCTTGGGTTAATTATGGCACTTATGTTATTTGCACCAATAAAAGGAATTAAATTCTTTAGCAGTGTTTATTTCTTTCCATTTCTTATGTCAACAGTAGCAATCGGTTTGTTATGGGTTTTAATGTTTGATCCAATAAATGGGATAATCAATAGTATCATTAATGTATTTGGATTTGAAAATGTTTCATGGCTAAGTGAAACAAATACAGCATTATTTGCTGTATTATTGGTTATTGTTTGGCAATTCTCTCCGTTTTATATGATTCTTTTTAAAGCAGCCATTGTTGGAATACCGGATGAATTATATGAAGCTGCTGAAATTGATGGTGCAAGTTCTTTCCAAAAGTTTTTTCAGATTACATTACCTCTCCTGATGCCAACAATTGTAAGCTCTTCAATTCTAGCAATTGTAGGTTCGTTAAAAGCATTTGATATCTTCTATATTATGACAGGTGGAGGGCCTAACCACGGAACGGAACTATTAGGAACGTATATGTTTAAACAGGCTTTTATCAACTTCAATATGGGCTATGCTAGTGCTATTGCCTTTATTATGTTCTTCTTAGCCTTATTCGTTACGATTATTATTCAGGTAATGGATCATTTACGTAAAAAGAAAGGAGCCTACGGAATATGACAATGGGATTAAAAAAAGTACCTCTCTATATCATTGCCATTATGTTGTTAGTCTTCACTGGTTTTCCTTTCATCTATATGATTTCAACTTCACTCAAGTCACGAAGTCAATTCTTTGAGGAGCCATTTGCGCTATTTTCATCATTTAATTTTGAAAACTTTCGATCCGTTTTTGAAATGGGGTTAACACGATATTTTTTAAATAGTATTTTGGTGTCTGTAGTAGCTGTTTTTGTGGTAATGCTAGTAGCAGCGTTAGCGAGTTATCCTTTAAGTAGAATGAAATTTAAGTTGAACAAAGTATTATTCCTACTATTTATATCAGGTATGATGCTGCCTATTCATGCTACTCTTATTCCAATTTTTAAGCTCACACAAAGCATGGGGGTTTTTGATACAGTATGGGCTTTATTAGGACCATATATCGCTTTTAGTCTCCCAATCTCAATTTTCATTTTGACTCAGTTTATGCAAGAAATTCCCAAGTCATTAGAGGAAGCTGCGAAGATGGATGGCTGTAACCATTTTGGAATCTTCTGGAGAGTAATCTTGCCGATGTTAACACCTGCGTTAATGACAGTGTTAATCTATAACTTTATCCACTTATGGAATGAGTTTATTTTTGCCCTCGTTCTAATTTCAAGCCCAGAAAACATGACATTACCATTAGGCTTACAAGACTTTAGAGGAGAATTCTCAGTAAATATACCTGGTCTTATGGCCGCCTTAACACTAGCAAGCTTACCAATTCTTGTTGTTTACCTTTTCTCACAAGAGAAAGTTGTAAAAGGATTAGCAGGTGGGGCAGTGAAAGGATAAAACAAATTATTGGGGGATGAAAAACCATGTCAAAGATAAAAGTAGCTGTAATTGGTTGTGGAAGTATTGCAAGAAGACGTCATTTAGTTGAGTATGCAAATAATGATAATGTCGAAATCATAGCAGTGTGTGACATTGTGGAATCGCGAGCAGTAGAGATGGCTGAAAAATATGAAGCACAGGCTTTTACACAATATGAGAAAGTCGTTCAACTTGCGGAGGTAGATGTGATAAGTGTTTGTTTACCAAATGATCTACACGCTCCTGTTTCAATTGCTGCTTTAAATGCTGGAAAAAATGTTCTTTGTGAAAAACCTATGGCAACGTCCAGAAAAGAAGCAGAAGAAATGATAGAAGCTGCAGAGAAGAATAACAAAACATTAATGATTGCACATAATCAACGCTTTGTATCTTCTCACCAAAAAGCAAGACAAATAATAGAAAGTGGTGAGCTTGGAAAAATTTATAGTTTTCGAACAACTTTTGGACATCCGGGACCGGAGAGATGGAGTATTGATGGAAGGAATAGTTGGTTTTTTGATAAAGAACGGGCATTCATTGGTGCACTAGGAGATTTGGGTGTCCATAAATCAGATTTAATTCGCTATTTATTAGGAGATGTTGCGGAGGTAAGTGCATTTGTTGAAACATCTGCAAAAGAAGATACACTGGTAGATGATAATGCGATAGCTATTTTGAAAATGGAATCTGGTGTTATTGGAACATTAACAGCTAGCTGGTCATATGTAGCTGGTGGAGACAATTCTACAGTCATTTACGCTGAAAATGCTGTTTTAAGATTAGAGGATGATCCAGATCATTCACTAATTGTTCAATATAATAATGGTGAAGTTGTGAAGCATCAACTAGATAAAATACAAACGAATGATGAAGGTGGTCAAACGAATACACATGTTATTGATCACTTTATAGACTCTATCCTGAATAAAAAAGCCCCCCTTATAAATGGGGAAGAAGGGAAAAAGTCACTTGAGGTAATTTTAGCAGCACTTGAAGCTAATGAAACAAAAAAAGTAGTGATGATAAATAAAATACCTGTAGTATAAGCAGCCGTTGTTAAGTGAGTCTATTCTATATGACTCACTTATTTTTTGTTTAGAGCCCTTCGTAAAAAGCTACCTAAAATTAACTATATCTAATTCTTAAGAATTTCTTCATATTTTCCCCACCTTAATGTTAAGAACTTTTGCTTATACTGAGTACATCCCTAGCAGATAACACATGGTATACTTTGGAAAGGAGGATAGAAGGATGAATAATTATACCGTTTTAGTAGTAGATGATGATAAAGAAATACGTGAGGCAATTGAAATATATTTGAGAAATGAAGGCATGACTGTGTTATTGGCAAAGGATGGCGTTGAGGCGATTGAGTGTTTAGAGGAAAACGAAGTTCATTTAATTGTTTTAGACATTATGATGCCAAGAATGGACGGAATTTCTGCAACGTTTAAAATTCGTGAAAAGAAAAATATCCCGATTATTATTTTAAGTGCTAAAAGTGAGGACACTGACAAAATCTTAGGATTACAGGTAGGGGCTGACGACTATGTAACAAAGCCGTTTAACCCTCTCGAGCTTATCGCAAGAGTGAAGTCACAGCTTAGAAGATATGTAAAACTAGGTCATTTTGAAGGAAGAAATCAATTAATTGATCTTAATGGTTTAATGATCGATCAAGAAGCAAAAGAAGTGACTGTAAATGGAGAAGCGGTAAAACTGACTCCAATTGAATATAAAATTGTCGAACTATTAATGGTAAACGCTGGTCGAGTGTTTTCTATTTCTGAAATTTATGAAAAGGTATGGCAGGAGCCTTGCTATAATGCGGAAAATACCGTGGCTGTGCATATTCGTAAAATTAGAGAAAAAATTGAAATCGACCCTAAAAATCCTAGATATTTAAAGGTGGTATGGGGCATTGGATACAAAATGGAAAAATAGGATCATTCTAATCTTATGGCTTGTTTTATTTACTTTTGGAGTAAGTGGTGTTTTAACAGCACTATTAAATGATCAAGACTATATGAAAACAAGCTATTTTAAAACCTCGCAATATAGAGATACGGTGGGCGCTTATGCCAGCTATCTACATGCGTTTGAAATGGATTATCAATCAAAAGAAGATATGAAAGAGGCTATTACCGTATCAAAGGAAGAGATAGATGAGTATCGTTTCATGTATGGTGAATTGTCCGAACAGATTAGTAGCATAGAGGAACAATATGTATCAAGGATTCAAGAAGCACAGGCTAATAATAATCAAGATCAAGCAAATTTGTATATTAAAGAAAGAGATGCAAAAATAGCGGACATTACGAAAAATTTTGAAAGTGATGAGTACGTTGAAGAAAAAATTAGAAAAGAAAAAGAACAAAGAGTAGATGAGTACTATAAAGAGCTGGCTACATACCGGCAGGATTTTCGCGTTTATGATGAGGCTTTTTCTTATTTTCTAGTAAACACATCCACTGGTGAGGTTTTTACAAATCTACCTACAAAGGATCAAGCAGAAGTAGATAAGTACATTTCATCAGATAAAATGCTTCATATTGATCAATATCCTTCAAAGAATAACGGCTATTTAGATATAGCTGAGCTTTCCTTTATATATGGATACGAAGATCTTATCTCTCATGATCAAGCAAATTCTTTATATGAAGGGAAAATTGGTCTGCGAGAAGGAGTTTCAAGTTCTAATGCCATAATGGTTTCATATAAGCAGTATGATCAGCAAAGAAAGTTATTTTGGATCTATACAATTGGGGCAATTGTGGCACTTTTTGCTAGTTTATTCATAGGTAGAAAAATTCAAATTTTAAATAAAATAAGCTCTCATAAATCACGGGAAATTTATAATAAACTTCCACTTGATCTAGCAGTTACTCTCACTGGAATTACATTATTAATCTCTCTAGTATTCATTACGGACTTTCCTAATTTATACAATTATTACACGTTTAGAGATGTATTAAATCAACTCTTTATCATGAGTGTATTTCTTGGATTAACAATAATTCAATTGATTTTCTTATATCCAATTGTAAAAGATTTATCTAAAAACAGAGAAATCCTAAGAAAAACAATGACTGCGCGATTCTTAAAAATCATAAGAGAAGCTTTTTATAACCGTCGCGTTGGAACTCAAGTATTACTCATTTTAGGGTTTGTTTATCTGTTTGGTCTTGGAGCAGGTCCAATCTTTATTGAACCTGAATTTATGATTGCATATGTTCCTGCATTTTTCATTATTGGTATTCCTGTTTTTATATTGATCGTAAGAAAAGTTGGATACTTTAATAAAATTACCCGCAATGCACATGCTCTCGCCTCTGGTCAATTTGAACCTGATTTAAAAGTAGTTGGGAAATCCGTACTTGCAAAACTAGCGGAAGATATTAATACAATGAAGCATGGAGTAAAAACCTCACAAAAAGCGCAAGCGAAAAGTGAGAGGCTAAAAACTGAACTCATTACAAATGTTAGTCATGATTTAAGAACACCTTTAACTTCCATTATTACGTATTCAGAGTTGTTGAAAAACCCTGAGTTAACTGAAGATGAACGCAGCACATATATTGAAATCATTGATCGAAAATCTAAAAGATTAAAAGTGTTAATTGACGATTTATTTGAAGCATCGAAAATGGCAAGCGGCAATATTGAACTATCAAAAACGAAGGTGGATATTGTTCAACTTCTTCAACAATCACTGGCAGAATATAATGAAACGATTCAAGCTTCTACAATCCAATTTCGAATTACAAATCCAGATTCACCTGTTTATGCTTTAATCGACGGACAAAAGCTTTGGAGGGTATTTGATAATTTAATTGGTAACATTATTAAATATTCATTAGAGCATACTCGTGCTTATATAGCTATTAAAGTGGACAATAGTCAAATCATTATTAGCTTTAAAAACATCTCAAAATATGAGCTTAGTGATGATGTGGATGAGTTATTTGAACGTTTTAAGCGAGGAGATACTTCACGTCATACAGATGGATCAGGATTAGGACTTGCGATTGCCAAATCGATTATTGATTTACATGAAGGACATTTAGATATTGACGTTGATGGTGATTTGTTTAAAGTTACCATTGTTTTAGAAAACATAGAATAGTGAAAAGTCAGCTCCAAAGGGGGCTGACTATTATTTTTCCTTACAATACTTTAACTGGTCACTTACATTTTCTTTACATTCACATATTAAAATTTAAGTACCCACTTTTTTCTAAATGTGTTTTGGAGGTGCTATATGAAGGAAAGTATCATCTTTATACATGGCTTAACTGGCTCAAAGCGCGCTTTTAAGAAACAAATAGAGTACTTCAATCAGGATTATCATACATATACATATGATTTACTTGGTCATGGAGAACATATAGGTAAACATGTTCACTTTACTCTGGATAATTTAGTAAAGCAATTAGAAGCGTTTTATGATGCAAATGGCATAAAGGAAGCCCATATTTGTTCCTTGAGCTATAGTTGTTATCCAAGTGCTATATTCGCAAACAAATGGAAAGAGCGAGTGAAAAGCTTGTGCTTCATAGGCGGACATTATAATGCACCTTCCAAGCTATTAGATGTTCTTAGATTTTATTGGGATACTCGTGATGAAGATTACGATACATGGCTGAAAAAATATTCTAATGATATTTATCCTACAGAAAGCATACTCGATCTTTATTCGGCTATTTCTAAAAGAATCTACTATAAGTTCGGGTTAAAGCTTGATGAACAAATTTTAAAGAATGCTATCTGGCATCGGCTGAATTATGATTTGAGAAGCCATTTAGAGAGAGTAACGACTCCGGTGTTATGGGTGATGGGTGAGTATGATAGCTTGTATAAATCCACGTTAACTGACCTGAAAAGTATTATTCCTCACGTAATTTATAAGGAAATAAAGCATGCTGGTCATGCTGCAAACTTGTTCAGGCCAAATTGTTTTAGGGATATATACGAGAACTTTTTAGTTCATCATACAATGGAAAAAATGAGGCAACAAAAAATGCTTAACATCGTATGAACATGTTAAGCATTTTTGTTTTTATTAAAGTTTAAATTTAGTAACTAAATTGTTTAATTCATTAGACATAGAGCTAATACTTTCAATTGTTGCAGAAACATCTGTCATAAGCTCTTGTTGTTTGGTCGTTAGCTGTACTGTTTCTTGTGTGCTAACTGCCGTTCCTTCAGCTATGTTTGAGGCTTCTAACGCTGATGCACTCACTTCTTCAGTTGATGCGGTCATTTGTTCAGCAGTTGTTGTGACTTCAATCACCTGCTGAGACATTCCATTAACAGAAGAAAGAATGTCGGAGAAAACATTGCTTGCTATGTCTACAGACTGTAATCCGTTTTTTACATCATGGATAACGGTGTCCATGGCTACAACTGTTTCTGTTGTATCTTTATCAATTTTATCTAAAATCTGTTGAATTCCACTTGTAGAGTGCTCTGTTTGTTCAGCTAATTTTCGTACCTCATTTGCAACAACAGCAAACCCTTTTCCTGCTTCACCTGCTCTTGCAGCTTCAATTGCTGCATTTAAAGCAAGCAAATTCGTTTGTGCAGAAATTTCTTTTATAAGAGTAATAATAGAAGTAATTTCATCAGAGTGATTTTTTAAGGTTTCGATTAAACCAGCCGAATGATGAACCGATTTCTCGATTGTATTCATTTGTGTAGTTAAGCTATTAATTGAATTCTTTCCGTTCTCAACATCATTTACTGTTTTATAAGATAGGTCTGAAGTCTTTGATGCAGCTTCAGCAATTTGTGTCACACCAACAGCTAATTCTTCAATAACCTTTGCACTTTCATTTAAACTATGAAATTGAGATGTAGACTTATCAGATACAGTTTCCATCGTTAAGGCAATTTGGTCACTAGCTTGTTTTGTTTCATTCGTTATTGATTGAAGAGTCGTACTTGATTTTGCTAGCTGAACAGAATTTCGATGGATACTCTCAATTACACTTCGAATGTCCTCAGACATTTGCTGAAGAGCACTAGAAAGAATACCGATTTCATCCTTTCGTTTACTAACAAAACGGTTTGAAAAATCTCCATTTCCCATTTGCTTAACTTGTAATGTTAATTTTTTTATAGGCTTTGTTATAGAAGATGTAAAAAAATACAGTATAGCTAAACTAATGAATAAGATAATAGCTGAGATCATTAATGTGTTTCTTTTTTCAGTTGCAAGAGAATCATAAAAGTTCGAAACATCAAGATCTACACCTAACACACTGATTATTTCTCCATTACTGTTTTTAATTGGGATATAGGCTGTTGCAAGTGCGCCGTATTCTTCTGATACACCCATTTCTATTTCGGTCTTACCTGATTCAAACACTTTCATTGTACTTGGAAACTCACTTATGTCTTCTTCAACTTCTAAAAATTGTGACTCATCTTCATGACCAACTGGCATGCCATCAGCAATGTATACATAGTCATACCCTTTATCGTTTTTTACACGATTAATCGTATATAAGTATTCAACTCCATTTGCTTCGCGGATTTCATTTAATTGCTCTCTAAGCTCATAATAATAATCTGTTTCTTTGTTACTACTTACTAATTGCTCGTATTTATTTAGATCAATTATTTCAACAGCTTGGTTTGCGATACCAGATGCTTGACTTGTAATGACCTCAGACACAATTTCGGAAGTAGAACTAAAGGTGATAAAGCCAATTAAAACCGATGATAAAATTAAGATTAGTGAAAAAATAAGTAATATTTTGATTTTTATACTTTTCAACATGTTTGAACCTCGCAAAATAGTATATTATTCAATAGCTATCAGGAAAAAAGACCTAACAAAAGGATCATACCGTTTTTTGGAAAAAAAAAACATCCTTATCAATCGACAAAAAATGACATATACTAATAGAAGGCGCTTTCTTTCTAAAAATGATATGTAAATAAGATTAAAATCATATGATTAATCTCATATAGATATCGATTCCGAACATTTTTAATGAAATTTCATGCGAAAGATGATATGATAGAATTATCTTAAAATTTAATAGAATAATAAATTCTAAGGGAAGGTGACATAATGACAGCAAGAACTGAAATAAATGACAGCAGTCTTCCGTTGCGTCGTGATGTGAAATCATTAGGACATATTCTGGGAGAAATTATCGTTCATCATGGAGGAACGGAGCTACTTGATAAAGTTGAAAAGCTAAGGATGATGGCGAAATCACTTCGAAATAACTTTGACGAGCAAACATATAAGGAACTAAAAGAAGAAATTTTAAACCTAGATACACCAATGCGAAAACAAGTTATTCGCGCCTTTTCAATTTATTTCCATCTAATTAATGCCGCAGAATCTAATCACCGAATTCGTCGCCGTCGTGAATATCAGCTCCAAGATGATCATGTTGTTCAACCAGCATCAATTGAAAGTGCCATCCTATCATTAAAGGATAATGAAATTGATGAGAATACCATTCAAAATGTATTGAACACGTTATCATTAGAGTTAATCATTACAGCGCATCCAACAGAAGCAACAAAGCGCTCAGTTATCGAAATTCAAAAGCGAATCGGTAATATATTGAAAAGCTTAGATAATAATATGCTGACTAATAAAGAACGTAAACAGCTTGAGGATAGCTTATTAAATGAAGTAACGATTCTATGGCAAACAGACGAACTTCGTCATCGTAAACCAACAGTAATGGATGAAGTACGCAACGGCCTATATTATTTTGAACAAACATTTTTTGATGTACTTCCTGAGATTCATCAAGACTTAGAAGAAGGTCTGTCTGAACAATTCCCAGGACATAACTGGGATGTACCGAACTTCCTTCGCTTTGGATCATGGATCGGTGGAGACCGTGATGGTAACCCGAATGTAACACCTGAAGTAACGTGGGAAACATTAGAAAGTCATCGTGAATTAGTTCTAAAGAAATATAAAGAATCATTAGTAGAAGTAATGAAGCGCTTTAGTCACTCAAGTACACGCGTTCAAGTTAGTGAAGAACTTCTATCAAATGTAGAGAAAGAAGAACAAACATACTTAACAAATGATAAAAAGTGGCCTGTTGAAACAGAAGTATATCGTCGAAAAATTGCTATTATATTAGCGCGCCTTGAAGAAGTAGGAAAATCAGATATCGGATACAAAGCATCTGAAGAACTTCTAGAGGATTTATATCTTATTCAACGTAGTGTAGATACACATCAGCCTGCAAAACGTGAGTTAAAGATGTTGAAAAAGTTTATTCGTCAAGTACAACTGTTTGGCTTCCATTTAGCTACACTTGATATTCGTAACCATAGTGGAGAGCACGAAGCAGCCATTACAGAAATATTGCGTAAAGTAAAAGTAACAGAGGATTATTCGGCTCTTAGTGAGGAAGAAAAAATCAAAACATTAGAGAGTGTTTTAAAAGATCCTCGTCCTGTTTTATTATTAAATGAAGATTACTCAAAAGAAACGCAAGAAATGATCAAAGTTTTCACAATGATCAAGAAGGCACATGATACATTTGGGAAAAAATCAATTCTTGTTTATCTTATTAGTATGACTCAATCTGCAAGTGATTTGCTTGAAGTGTTGGTGCTTGCAAAAGAAGCAGGTATATATCGTCTTCATGCTGATGGGTCAGTGGAAAGTCATTTAAATGTTGCTCCACTTCTTGAAACAGTAGATGACTTAATTGCGGGTCCGAAGATCATGGAAACATTATTTAACATGGATGTTTACCGTAATCATCTGAAAATTCATGGAGATTCCCAAGAAATCATGCTTGGTTATTCCGATGGAAGTAAAGATGGTGGAACGGTAACAGCAAACTGGAAGCTTTACAAAGCTCAGCTAGAAATTCATGATATGGCAAAGACTTATAATATTGGTTTAAAATTCTTCCATGGACGTGGTGGATCACTAGGTCGTGGCGGCGGTCCGTTAAATCGAAGCATTCTTTCTCAGCCTGCTGAAACATTAGGAGATGGTGTAAAGATAACTGAACAAGGTGAAGTGCTTTCTTCTCGCTATCTTATTGAGGATATTGCTTACCGAAGCTTAGAACAAGCAACATCTACATTGCTTGAAGCATCTGTTAATCTTTCAAAGAATTCAGAGCAACAACATTTACGTGAAAAGGTTTGGGAAGATGCAATGGAAGAGATTTCAAATGTTTCTCTTAAAAAGTATCAATCACTTGTGTTCCAAGATCCAGATTTCCTAACGTATTTTATTGAAGCAACACCATTAAACGAATTAGCTGAATTGAATATAGGTTCACGTCCTATGAAGCGTAAAGACCGTAATCGTTTTGAAGACTTACGTGCAATTCCATGGGTTTTTGCATGGACACAAAGTCGTCAATTACTACCAGCATGGTATGCGGCAGGTACAGGTTTAGAAAGCTTTGCTTCAGAAAGTGAAGATAACTTAAAGCTTCTGCAACGTATGTACAAGGAATGGACTTTCTTCCGTTCTACAATTGATAATCTGCAAATGGCTCTAATGAAAGCAGATATCACAACAGCTAAAGAATATACATCTTTAGTTAATGATCAGGAAATTGCTGATCGTATTTTCGGTAATATCGTGGAAGAATATGAAAAAACGAAAACGATTCTTCTTCAAATTACAGGTGATGATGAGTTATTAGATCATACACCAAATATTAAAGAATCTGTACACCGCAGAAATCCATATGTAGATCCTTTGAACTTCTTACAAGTAGAGCTTATTAAGGAACTTCGTAAACAAGAACAACCAAATGAAGAGTTATTAACAGAAGTATTATTAACAATCAGCGGAATTGCAGCTGGATTACGTAATACAGGTTGATTTACTGTTAAAAAAAGGCTGTCGATCTTTATTAGATCGGCGGTCTTTTTTTGTGGAGAATTTTATTGAAAACTTCTTATTCTATATATACTATAAAGCCAATTTTCGTAAAAAAATATTAAGTTGTTATAAAATCTTACAAAAAACTGATGGTTTCTAGTTACCTAGTAAGATGATAAGAAAAATAATCTTACAAAATGCAAAAGAAACAGATAGGACGTTTTAACATTTTGTAAGATGGCGAACGAAATTTAAGAAAGTACAATCAATATATGATGAATACGAAAAGAGAAAGGAGTGAGGAGTAACTAATATTTTTTACGTTAAATATGGTGTAAAGAAAAGTTTCCTTAATAATAGAAAAAGTGGTGGATAAGGGGGACTATAGGTGAATCGAGAAAGGAAAGAAATTTCGCTAACTGACCTAAAACAAAATTTCGAAGAAGTGGAAAAAGGACTTTCAAATCGAGAAGCCTTGGAAGAAGCGAATCGATGTTTATACTGTTATGACGCTCCTTGTATCAAGGCATGTCCTACGGAAATTGATATTCCTTCCTTTATTAAAAAAATCTCAAGTGGGAATCTAAAAGGCTCTGCCAAGACAATTATGCAATCAAATCCAGTTGGCGCTAGTTGTGCTCGGGTATGCCCAACAGAGGAACTATGTGAGGGAGCATGTGTCCTGAATTATTCTACTAAGCCAATCATGATAGGGAATCTACAAAGGTATGCAACAGATTGGGCCATTCATAATGAACAGATTCTTTTCCAAGAAGGGGAGAAAAATGGCAAACGTGTAGCGATTATAGGAAGTGGTCCAGCAGGGCTATCAGCAGCTAGAGAGCTAGCTCGATTAGGCTATGAAGTCACCATTTTTGAGGCAGAGGAAAAGGCTGGAGGGTTAAACACGTATGGCATTGTATCATTTCGTCTACCTCAAAATGTTACGTATTGGGAAGTTGATCAGGTGAAAAAGCTGAATGTAGAAATCAAAACAAACACTAGGGTCGGTACGGATGTTTCTGTAGAAGCGCTTCTCAGGACTTACGATTCTATCATTCTAGCAGCAGGAATGGCACAGGTTCCGAAATTAAATATAGAAGGAGAAGAGGCTACTGGAGTTTACGATGCGATTAATTTTGTGAAAGAAACAAAATCAACAGAGATACCGACGAACCTGATTGGAAAGAAGGTCGCAGTTATTGGGGCTGGTAACACGGCCATTGATGCAGCGACCTGTTCTGTAAGGTTAGGTGCAGCAAACGTCAAAATTATTTATCGTCGTACCTTAAAGGAAATGACAGCCTATGATTTTGAGTTTGAATTTGCTAAACAGGATGGAGTTGAATTTAGTTGGTTAACTGCTCCAAAAAAAATTATTTCTGATGAAACAGGAAAAGTCATTGGTCTAGAGTGTATCAAAATGGAGTTATCTGAAAAAGGTGAGGATGGCAGAAGACATCCAGTTGAGATTAAAGGGTCTGAGTATGTTATGGAAGTAGACGCAGTAATACGTGCAATCGGACAATCGAGGCATAATCAATTGCTGGAAAAGCTAGAAGTTGAACATCAGGCTGGAGTAGTTATTCTTGCAAATGGTTCACAGCAAACATCTAATCCAAAAGTGTTCGCTTGTGGTGATGTTATTTTTGGGAAAGGTCAAGGTGAGGCCATGGTTGTGTCGGCAGCACAACAAGGAAAATTAGCTGCCTATGAACTTCATCAAAAGCTAGGTAGTGAAGCTGTTGAAACAGCATAGTAAAGTATGAATTCGATAATAAGGAGGTTTAAGTATGGCTGATTTACATATTGATCTTGCCGGAATAAAATCACCCAATCCGTTTTGGTTGGCCTCTGCTCCTCCCACAAATTCCGGATACCAAGTACAACGAGCGTTTGAAGCTGGTTGGGGTGGTGCTGTTTGGAAGACTTTAGGTGAACCGATAATTAATACTTCTTCACGCTTTGCAGCAGTTAGTTTTAATGGCCAAAGAGTAGCAGGTTTTAATAATATTGAGCTTATTACTGATCGACCACTTGAGGTCAACTTAAAAGAAATATACGAAACAAAGAAGAAATTTCCCCATCATGCAATTATTGCTTCAGTAATGGTTGAACCGAAACAGGAAAAATGGCATGAAATTATTAAAAGGGTAGAGGATGTTGGTGTAGATGGATTTGAACTAAACTTTGGATGTCCCCATGGTATGGCTGAACGGGGGATGGGGGCAGCTTCAGGTCAGGTCCCTGAATTAGTAGAAAAGCAAACATCTTGGGTAAAGGAGGTTGCCACATCCCCAGTTATTGTAAAGCTCACTCCTAATATTACAGATATAACTGTAACTGCTGAAGCGGCTGTACAGGGGGGAGCGGACGCCATTAGTATGATTAACACAATAAATAGTTTAGCGGGGGTGGATATTCATTCATGGAAAACAATTCCACATGTTGGTGGGAAAGGAGCGCACGGTGGCTACTGTGGGCCAGCAGTAAAACCAATTGCACTCAACATGGTAGCAGAATGTGCAAGAAATTCAAAAGTTAATGTACCTATTTCTGGGATAGGTGGCATTTCCAGCTGGCAGGATGCAGTTGAATTTTTATTAATGGGTGCAACTGGAGTTCAAGTATGTACAGCTGCTATGCACCATGGCTTTAGAATTGTTGAAGATATGATTGAGGGTCTATCAAACTATCTAGATGATAAAGGGCTTAATTCTATCATGGAGATTGTCGGAAAGTCTGTAACCAATTATTCTGAATGGGGAAATTTGGATTTAAACTATAAAGTAGTTGCTCGAATTAACAATGATGTTTGCATTAATTGTAATAAGTGCCATATTGCGTGTGAAGATACATCACACCAATGTATTGACTTGCTAAGAGATCCAATAGGAAAGACTTCATTAAAGGTAAGAGAAGAAGATTGTGTAGGTTGTAATTTATGTTCTATTGTATGTCCTGTAGACGGGGCGATCAATATGGTAGAGGTGAAAAGTGAGCTTCCGCCAATGAGCTGGAATGAGCGACAATCTGTATTAGCGACTATGACTAATAGTAGCGTTAACCTAGTAAAATAAACGGGGTGTTTCTCTTGAAAAAGTTAATTACAAATGGAACGATTGTAACTGCAGTAGACACGTACCAGGCAGATATAGTAATAGAAAACGAGAAGATTATCGCAATTGGAAGTAATCTTCATATAGAAGTAGATGAAGTCATTGACGCAAAAGGGACATATCTATTTCCTGGAGGAATAGACCCCCACACACATCTTGACATGCCTTTTGGAGGTACAGTGACGAAGGATGATTTTGAGACAGGCACGATTGCAGCGGCATTTGGTGGAACTACGACTGTTATTGATTTTTGTTTAACAAACAAAGGAGAACCATTAAAAAAGGCAATCAAAACATGGCATGATAAATCAGAAGATAAAGCCGTTATTGATTATAGCTTTCATCTAATGATTGGAGAAATTAATGAAGAAGTGCTAGGGGAACTTACTAGTGTAATAAACGATGAAGGAATTACGTCATTCAAAGTGTTTATGGCATACAAAGATGTGTTTCAAGCTGATGATGGAACATTATACCGTACATTAGAAGCAGCAAAAGAGCTTGGTGCGCTAGTTATGGTCCATGCTGAAAATGGTGATGTAATCGATTATTTGACGAAGAAGGCATTGGCGGAAGGAAAGACTGAACCAATCTATCATGCACTGACAAGACCACCAGAAATAGAAGGTGAAGCAACAGGCAGGGCAGCAAAATTAACAGAGTTAACGAATTCACAACTATATGTGGTCCATGTTTCTTGTCAGGATGCCGTAGAAAAAATTGCCGAAGCAAGAAGTAAAGGGATAGATGTGTGGGGGGAAACATGTCCACAGTATTTAGTTCTCGATAAAACGTACTTAGAAAAACCAAATTTTGAAGGGGCAAAATATGTATGGTCACCACCACTTAGGGAGAAACATCATCAAGATGTTCTTTGGAATGCTTTAAAAAGCGGTGAACTTCAAACATTAGGTTCAGATCAATGTTCGTTTGACTTTAATGGGCAAAAATCCTTAGGGAAAAATGATTTTACAAAGATTCCAAATGGAGGTCCAATGATTGAGGATCGAATGAGTATTCTATTCTCTGAAGGGGTGAAAAAAGATCGAATTACCTTGAATCAATTCGTTGATATTACCTCAACACGAGCTGCAAAGTTATTTGGCTTATTTCCACAAAAGGGAACAATAGCAGTAGGTTCAGATGCTGACATTGTTATTTTTGATCCGAATGTAGAAAGGACAATTTCTGTAGAAACCCATCATATGGCCGTTGATTATAATGCTTTTGAAGGTATGAAAGTAACGGGGGAACCTGTTTCTGTTTTATCTAAAGGGGAATTTGTTGTTCGTGACAAATTTTTTGTAGGTAAAGCTGGAAAAGGTAAGTTTATAAAGAGAGCTAAGTATGGACAATACTCCATCCGAGATCAGGAAATAAAGGTACCATTGTAAAAAACATCTTACTCAGAAGGCAATCGGTTTTCTTGCTGATTGCTTTCAATCTACATTTCACCTCTTGTTTCTTTTCCTTAATGTCTATCAACTGTATTTCAAGAAGAAAGTATAAATCTAGGAGGTTATTAATATGGCAAAAAATTATTTGAAGTCTCCAGATCTATTACCGATATCTCATGATAAAAAGAAAATCGGAGCCGTTGGCTTTTCATTTATCTGGGTTGGGATGGCTGTTGTATTAGCAGCTTTCGCCATTGGTGGAGCGGGTGTACAAAGTTTATCCTTAGGCTGGGTTGTTATTGCTACTATTATTGCCTCTTTGGCACTTGGTTTTCTAATGACAATGACAGGTGACATTGGGGTTGAACATGGTTTATCGTTTCCAGTTTATATGAGGGCACCTTTTGGGACAGTGGGAACACATATACCGTCGATCGTTCGTGGTTTTGTGGCATCTTGCTGGTTTGGAGTTAACACATATTTTGGATCAACTGCTATGAACGCGATCTTGGCAACAATGGTTGGATTTGATAATTGGTTTGTATGCTTCATTATTTTTGGTGCTCTCCAAGTGGCTAATACAGCGTTAGGGATAAAAGCTGTTGAACGTTTTGCTGACTTAGCAGCACCTATCATCATTATTATTTCAGGATGGATGTATTTCACCTTATCAGATCAAGCATTACAACAGGGCCGTGAAGTATGGTCTTGGATTGAAAGTCCTGTAACAGGAGGGGCTGCAGTTACTGCATTTATCGTTGTTATTATGTCTAATATGGGGTTTTGGGGAACACTAACAGCCGATATGCCTTCATTATCTCGTTTTGTAAAGGCACCCTTACATGAGAGGAATTGGTTTAAGCGTAATAAAGCACAAATTGCAGGAAATTTAATTGCTTATCCTATCGTTCAAACATTTATGGTAATGATTGGTGCCGTTTCTTATGTGGCTGTGTCAAACTATGATCCTGTTGTAGCTTTACAGCAATCAGCTAGCGGACTTATTTTAGGTATTCTTTTATTAATGATTGTGTTTGCTCAATGGTCAACAAATATAACAGCTAACTTAATACCTGCAGCAACAATATTTTCAAATGTTGGAGGACCGAAAATTCCATTTTGGGCAGGTGTTGTCGTTGCAGGAATTGTAGGTGTCATCGTTCAACCTTGGAGTTTGTTTGGAATCATTACACAAATTTTATTAATTGTTGGGGGAGTACTTTCAGCAATTGTAGGAATCTTAATTGCTGATTATTATTTGATTCGTAAGCGTCGGGTAAATGTACCTGATTTATATGAAAGTGATGGACAATACCATTATGCAAACGGAATAAACTGGGCAGGTTTAATTTCATGGATTCTTGGAGGAGGAGCTGCCGTCATCTTCGCAAATTACTCGTTTATTGTGGGATTTGCAGTTGGAGCAATTAGTTATTTTCTTTTAGGGAAGTATTGGTGGTTTGAGAAATATAAACAAGCAGAGTTAACAGATCCTAGCGATGAGAAATATTTAGGAATCTCTGTCGGCAGAAATTGGAAAATTGAAGTCGAGCAAGAGGTTGAAATTGATGTTGCTATCTCACCAAATCCAACTGCAGAGAAAGTGTAGACAGGAGGAATAGAGAATTATGTCTGAGTATAAGGAATTTCTACTGGAAAAAGAAAAAATAGATAGCTTATTAGATCAAGGGTTTCAGATTGTAGGTGTTATAGAAAATGTGAGTGGAGCGTTTGTTACTTTTGAAAAAGGAGATGACGGTGAAAAGGAAGTAAGACAAATTCAACTTAAAATGGCAGAGGCAAGAAAATATTTTTCAACTCTTTTATGGATAAAAGAATCAACATAATCTTTTAGGAAACAGGACGATAAATCAAGGTCCTGTTTTTCTATTGTAAGTAAATATTACAACTTCATGGTTGTTCCATATATTTCTATTTATAATACTTGTTATTATGATAGAAAAGGTGGTTGGCCAATGAAATCATACATCTCAATTAAAAATATATTAGAGAGAAAGCACTTTGAAGAAGCTGAAATTGTTGCTGGTGAAAAAGGATTAGGGCATCAAATAAAATGGGTTCATGTTGTAGAGTCTATCCAAATAAATAATTTATTAAAGGGAAGCGAACTTATTTTATCTACTGGCCTTGGTTGGAAAGAAAAGCCTGAGCAACTTTTTTCTTTTGTCAAACAATTAATTGATTGTCATGCTGCAGGTCTATGTATAGAAATGAATACTTATATTAAAGATATTCCACAAAACGTAATAGAATTGGCAGATTCTTATCAATTTCCAATTATATTATTCCATAAAGAAGTGCTATTTGTAGAAATTACTCACGATATTCATTCCCTCATTATCAATAATCAATATCAACTCCTCTCTGATTTAGAGCAATATTCTCAAATATTAAATAAAATGATTATAGAAATAGACCAACACAGAGATGTTTTATCATTTCTTCAGAAATATTTAGAAGTGCAGGTTTTTGCAGTATTCCATTCTGGAAAAATTGAAAGTTTTCCTAACATGACAGAAAAACTAAAGCAACAGGTGTTGAATAGAAAAAAGGCTGAGAATAATGAAAGATCAATAACTAAACCTGTCCAAATACTTGGTGATACATATGCAGAGATCACGATTGTTTCTACTGGTCGCAGACTTAATGATTTCGATTCATTAATCTTAGATCGAACAACAACTGTTCTAGGGCAATTTTGGTTAAGAGATTTATATGTGAATGAAAAAAGAATGGATAGTGAAAAAGATTGGCTGACAGATTGGATAGAAGGGGAGCTAAGGGAAGATGTATTAGTCGAGCAATTATCGAAGACAGAACGATCTACTCCGTTTACAGGTGCCGTTGTTTGGGTTTG
Source organism: Metabacillus sp. YM-086 (assembly GCF_048059995.1). Taxonomy (NCBI): domain Bacteria; kingdom Bacillati; phylum Bacillota; class Bacilli; order Caryophanales; family Bacillaceae; genus Metabacillus; species Metabacillus sp. YM-086. Next base: position 41,636 of record NZ_JBLUOI010000038.1, read on the forward strand.
TAAAGTAAAAGATTTAACAGTAAGAACTGTTAACAAGGAATTCACCTATTTTAAATTAATGACAAGAACAGTGTTTGAACAATTCGGTTTTCATCTGTATTTCGTTGAAACAAAACAACATATTGTTGTTATTTCATTGGATAAACGTAAATCAGATAGCTGGAAGCAAAGGATGATAAAAGCTTTTCAAAGAATTCAGCAACATGACTCATATAATAAAAATACTATACAGGAAATTCCAGTCGGTGTAGGGCAATACGTAAAGAAAAACCTCATGAATATAACCAAAAGCTATCATTCAGCTAAAGAAACTCTTGAACTTCAAGAGTTTGTAGCTGTTGAAAACAAAAGCATGTTTTATCAGGATCTACATTTATATCGGATGTTAACACTTCTTAAAAATCAGGGGAATTTAGAAGAAACTGTTTACGAGTATTTGGAACCAGTTATTGAATATGATAGAAAGTATAATTGTGAACTATTATCGACTTTAAAGGTATATATGGAATGTAATGGATCAAAGCAAGAAACATCAAAACGATTATTTATTGTAAGACAAACACTTTATCATCGTATTGAAAAATTAGAGGCAATCCTAGGTGGAAACTTTATGAATTCAAAGAAGAGACTTGAACTTGAGTTTATGTTAGTTGCATATGATTACTTAACAACTCATAAAAAAGAAATGCATTTGAAATCTCCGGTAAGATTATAGTTTTAACAATTGATTAATATAAATAAATTGTATCATAGTGTAAATACTAATATTTGTAAAATGAAATTTTCAACTAAAATATGGAGGTGTTAACATGAATCAAAAGCCTTTACATTACGATGGTAGTATTCCTTTTACCTATGAAACAACAAATGAAACAAACTTAACAGAAGCTTATGAAATGACAGATGAAGTAAGAAAAAACATTGGAGCAAATCCTTATACGTTTAACGAAACGGAATAAACTTGAAAGGATTTGTTTTCTAACTGAAACAAATCCTTTTAAATTGCTTTTTTTTTCGCCTTACAACGAGACTTTTTAAAAATTAGGACAATCTTGGATTATTTTTTATGATTTCGTTCAAACTAAAATGACTACATAAAGAAAGGTAGATTAAATATGGCAAAAGTATTGTATATTACTGCTCATCCTCATGATGATAAAGTCTCATTCAGTATGGCAGCAGGTAAGGCATTTATTGATTCTTATAAAGAATCAAATCCAAATGATGAGATCGTGCATATTGATTTATACAAAGAGCATATACCTCACATTGATGTTGATGTATTTAGTGGTTGGGGAAAACTTCAAACAGGTAAAGGATTTGAAGAATTATCTGAGGATGAAAAAGCAAAAGTCAGTCGTCTTAATGAATTATGTGAGCAATTTATAAATGGAGATAAATATGTATTTGTCACACCATTTTGGAATTTCTCATTTCCTCCTGTAATGAAAGCATATATTGATTCTGTTGCAGTAGCAGGAAAAACTTTTAAATATACGGAGCAAGGACCTGTTGGGTTACTAACAGATAAAAAAGCTCTTCACATTCAAGCAAGAGGTGGCATTTATTCAGAAGGTCCGGCAGCAGAAGTTGAAATGGGACATCGTTACCTTACCGTTATTATGAATTTCTTTGGCGTACCTTCTTTTGATGGGTTATTTATTGAAGGTCATGCAGCAATGCCAGATAAAGCGGAAGAAATTAAACAGAATGGGATTGCCCGTGCAAAGGATTTAGCGAAAACATTTTAATTAAACCTTTTAAGTTGAAAAGGGCCCAATGATTTAAGAGGATACCATTTGAGGTATCTTCTTTTTTGTATCCACCAAAATGTAGCATAATGGAGACGTGTTGCTTTACAAAATGTCTAATGAACGAGTCTTTTTAATGATTGATAATAGGTTTATAACATGAGTCTAAAGGGAGGAGTATACAATGACAATTGTAAATGCAACATCACCTATAAAAAATTTTGTTAATGGTAAATGGGTTTCTGCTAAAGGGAAAAATGTAGCCGAGGTACATAACCCAGCAAATAGCGAAAAAATTGCGACTGTGCCTCTTTCGACAAAAGAAGATGTTGATCAAGCAGTGAAGTCTGCAAAGGTAGCATTTCAAACATGGAAAAATGTTCCTGTACCTAAACGTGCCAGGCTTTTATTTAAATACCACCATCTGTTAATGGAAAATCATAAGGAATTAGCAAAATTAATTGTTTTAGAGAACGGAAAAGCATTTAATGAAGCATATGGTGAGGTGCAACGTGGAATTGAATGTGTTGAATTCGCAACAGGTGCTCCAAGTCTTATAATGGGGGAATCACTTTCTAACATAGCAGAAGAAATAGACTCAGAGATGTTTCGGTATCCTCTTGGAGTTGTTGGAGGAATTTCACCATTTAACTTTCCGATGATGGTCCCACTTTGGATGTTTCCTCTAGCGATAGCATGTGGAAACACTTTTGTTTTAAAACCTTCAGAGAGAACACCTTTGTTAGCAAATAGGTTAGTAGAGCTGTTTACAGAAGCTGGTGCTCCTCCTGGAGTATTAAATATCGTTCATGGTTCTCATGAGGTCGTAAATGGAATGCTACAACATCCAGATATTTCGGCTATATCATTTGTAGGGTCACAGCCTGTTGCGAAATATGTTTACGAACAAGCTGCTATGAATGGGAAAAGAGTTCAAGCCTTATCTGGTGCGAAAAATCATCATATTGTTATGAGTGATGCAAACATAGACAAAGCAGTACAACACATTATTGGATCCGCCTTCGGAAGTGCGGGACAACGTTGTATGGCATGTAGTGCAGTTGTCATTATTGGAGAAGGGCAAGAGTTTGTATCAAAACTAAAACAAAAGGCTGATGAATTAATCCTTGGTAATGGACTGGATGAAGAAGTTCTTTTAACACCAATTATTAGAGCTTCGCATCGTGAAAAGGTTCTTTCGTATATTGAATTAAGCATTGAAGAGGGAGCGAAATTAATACGAGATGGAAGAACGGAAATAGATAACAAAAAAGAAGGCTATTTCTTAGGTGCTACTATTTTTGATGGGGTGACACCTGATATGACCATCGCAAAAGAAGAAATTTTTGCACCTGTATTAAGTTTACTTCATGCGGAAAGCTTAGATGAAGCCTTAGAGTACTTACGGCAATCGAGATATGGTAATGGCGCAACGATTTATACAAAGGATGCAAAGGCAATTCGGCAATTTCGAGAGGAAGCTGACGCAGGTATGTTAGGAATTAATGTTGGTGTTCCGGCAACAATGGCATTCTTTCCTTTTTCTGGTTGGAAAGATTCTTTTTATGGTGACCTTCATGTTAATGGGAAGGATGGAGTAAATTTTTATACACGAAAAAAGATGATAACATCGCGATTTGATTTTTAAAGCTACTTAACTCAAGTGATGCTGTTAGCCATTTAGTTAAGGCTAAGCATATTAAGGGTCGCGTAAATGAAGGCCAACAGAAAAGATAGCCTTCAAGAATAGTAGGAGGAGTGTATATGAATTCCATTAACATGGCAAAAGATGATCTTAAATCAAAAGATGAAAAATATGTTTGGCACTCAATGAAGCCATATCAGCCTGATGCAACAATGATTGTAAAAGAAGCAAATGGTGCGTGGATTACAGATATCAATGGAAAAAAATATTTAGATGCAATGGCAGGCTTATGGTGTGTAAATATCGGTCATGGGAGAGAGGAATTAGCAGAAGCTGCATATGAGCAATTAAAAAAATTAGCATATTTTCCGCTAACGCATAGTCATACTCCAGCTATTGAACTTTCTGAAAAATTAAATTCATTGCTTGGCGGGGATTATGTTATCTTCTTTTCGAATAGTGGATCTGAAGCAAATGAAGTAGCCTTCAAAATTGCTCGACAATATCATCAACAAACAGGAGAACATAATCGTTTCAAGATCATTTCAAGATATCGAGCATATCATGGAAACACTGCGGGGGCATTAGCTGCAACTGGTCAGGCACAACGTAAGTATCGATACGAACCATTGGCCCCTGGTTTTATTCATGTTCCACCACCTGATTCCTATAGAAAACCAGAGGACCCATCGTGTCCCCCTCGGGAGTTACCTTCCGTACAAACCATTGAACAGGTGATGACATGGGAATTGAATGAAACGGTTGCAGCGGTCATTATGGAACCAGTTATTACTGGAGGTGGCATTTTAATGCCTCCTGAACAGTACATGAGAGGTGTAAAAGAGGTATGTGAAGAAAGTGGTGCCCTCTTAATTGTTGATGAAGTTATTTGTGGTTTTGGCCGAACGGGTGAGGCTTTTGGATTTCAGAACTATGGTGTACAGCCTGATATCATCACCATGGCAAAGGGAATCACCAGTGCTTATCTACCTTTATCTGCAACGGCTGTTAAAAAAGAGATTTACGAAGCATTTAGAGGAACGGATGAATATGATTATCTTCGGCACGTAAATACATTTGGGGGGAACCCAGCCGCTTGCGCATTAGCATTAAAAAATCTCGAAATTATGGAAAGAGAAAAGCTTTTTTCCCGTTCAAAGGAAATAGGAACAAATACGTTAAGCGCTTTGAAGACAAAACTGCAACACCATCCACTAGTAGGAGATATAAGAGGGAAAGGATTATTAATTGGGATAGAGCTTATTTCTGATAAAAGCACTAAAACACCGCTTGAAGTTTCTTATGTGAATCAGGTAATCTCAGGATGTAAAGAAAAAGGACTTATCGTAGGTAAAAATGGAGCAACCGTAGCTGGCTATAATAATGTTCTAACCTTGTCTCCACCACTAAGTATAGAATTAGAGGATGTTCAATTTATGATTGAAACAATTGTTGAGGAAATAAATAAATTGCACGTATAAAATATGAAGGAGGACAGACTCGGTAATAGTAGTCTGTCTTTTTTTATTTTAAGATAAATGATTTGCAAGATTAGGTTATTGCTATTAGTAAAAAACTAGACCTTATCAGAAATTTTACAGATCGTTTTAGGCGAAGAAACCGTGTTAGATTATATAACACGGTCATTGCATGAACCTTTTATCCCATTTATACTTTGTTATAACAAAAGCATTCAATTTTTCAACTCCATAAAGGTTCTCTATGAATTTGAGAACGAAAAAGCTGCCTAGGGTTCCGTTGGATTTACCAAGCTGGTCCGAGAGGGAGCGTATAGAAATAACCTGTTTCTATATACACGGAAGGACAAAAGCCTGGGAGACGACCTCTCCAAGGCTTTTTATTTTTCCTCTTATTATAATTTGAAAATTCCCAATATTTAATAAATTAATAGGAAAGGAGATCTGAAGTATTTATAGCTCTACCAAAATAAAAAGAACAGGAGTGAGAAGCATGAAAAAACAATTTAACATACTTTTGTCAGTATTGTTTGTCTTTTTATTAGCAGCTTGCGGAAATTCAAGTGAAGAGGCAAGTGGAAGTAGCTCTAAAAGTGAACCAATAAAAATTGGGTTCAGTGCATTACCTAGCTGGTACTTATGGCATCTAGTCGAAGAAAAAGGATTCTTTGAAAAACATGGAGTTGAGGTTGAATTAGTTTATTTTCCGGTTTATGCTGATTCCTTATCTGCCTTAAACACTGGAGAAATTGATGGAAACAGCCAAGCGCTTATTGACACTATTGCCCCACTTGAAAACGGTATTGAACTTAAATCAGTTTTTATAACAGATAACTCAAACGGTGGAGATGGCCTAGTAGCAACAAAGGATATTCAATCTGTTGAAGATTTAAAAGGTAAGAAAGTTGGAACAGAAATTGGTACGATTGAGCATTTCTTTATGTTAACAGCACTTGAAATGGCTGGCTTAAAGGAATCTGATGTGAATTTTACTAACCTTACTGTTCAAGATGCAGGGACAACATTTATTGCTGGAAATTTAGATGCAGCTGGATTATGGGAGCCATTCCTTAGTACTGCTGAATCAGAAGGAAATGGACATAAATTAATTACCTCAGCAGAATTCCCGGGTCTTATTGCAGATCTCTTTGTAGTTCGCAAGGAAATCGCAGAAAACCGTCAAGAAGATCTTGAAAAAATAACTGCTGCTTGGTTTGAAGCAGTAAACTATTATTCAGAAAATGAAGAAGAATCACTTGAAATTATTGCTGAAGCCGCCGGTATTACGGTTGATGAACTTGCTATTGGAATGGAAGGGTTTGAATTATTCACACCTGAGCAAAACGTTGCTGCTTTTGAAAAGTCAGATAGCTATAAATCTATTGAATATACGGCCGAGGAAAATGCAAAATTTCTTCAAAAATTAGAGTTTATAAAAGAGATTCCAGATATGACATTATTACTTGACTCTAGTTTTATTGAAAATAGTCATGAGTAGAACCGGAAAGAGGTGACAAACATGGAGGCTGCAAAAAAGAAAGGTTACTTGAGAACATTATTTCAAATTCATGAGGAAATTCCGAAGTCTTGGTATTTAGTCGGAATAGGATCCGCATTTATAGGACTTTTTCTAATTTGGTATCTATTGAGCATAATGGGGGTTGTAAAGGAAGTGTTTTTACCTTCACCATTTGTCGTGATTGAATCACTCTTTACGTCCCTTGCTGATTCTGATTTTTGGAATCAAATAGGCATTAGTGTTTACCGTGTTTTTATGGGATTTTTATTAGCTTGTATCATAGGTATTCCACTAGGAATTTTTGCTGGGACGTTTAAAATCGCAGAATCGATTGTTGTACCTATGTCTGAATTTATCCGGTATATGCCGGCAGCAGCATTTATTCCACTTATTATGGTATGGGCTGGGATCGGTGAAACTGCAAAAATTCTTGTTATTTTTATAGGATGTTTCTTCCAATTGTTGCTAATGGTAGCCGAAGACACTAGCAGAGTGAATAAAGATTTGTTATCCGCATCTTACACATTAGGAGCAAAACGAGGTCAGGTCATTTCGAAAGTGATCATACCAGTGATTTTACCAAAGTTAATGGTAACAATGCGTCTTATTATGGGATGGGCTTGGACGTACTTAGTTGTAGCAGAGCTTGTAGCAGCAAACAGTGGCCTTGGATATACGATTATGAAGGCACAGCGTTTTTTAGATACAGAGTTAATTTTTGTTGGAATTATTGTTATTGGATTATTAGGTTTAGTTATTGATCGTTGCTTTGCACTTTTAACGAAAAAATTATTCCCTTGGGCAGAAGGAGGACAATAGAATGTTAAATGCAGTAAAACAAGCAGAGCCACTTCTACAATCGGAATTAGAGATTAGTATAAACGGACTATCAAAGGTGTATCAAACAAAAGCAGGAAGCTTTCAAGCACTAGAAGATGTGTCAATGTATGTGAAAAATGAGGAGTTTGTTTCCATACTAGGTCCTTCTGGTTGTGGTAAATCTACAATTCTACGGATATTAGCAGGATTAGAAGATTCTACGAGTGGAAGTGTAAAGGTTTCAGATCAAGAAGTAGTAGGACCTAGTGTAAACAGGGGTATGGTGTTTCAATCTTACACACTATTTCCATGGTTAAATGTTCGTGACAATATTGAATTTGGTCTAAAACTAAAGGGAATGGGTTCAAAAGAACGAAAGGAAATTTCTGATCGGTATTTGGAATTAGTAGGTCTTGAGCGGTTTGCTGAATCATATGGAAAAGAACTTTCGGGAGGTATGAAGCAAAGGGTGGCAATTGCTAGATCATTAGCTAATAATCCAGAGGTTTTGTTAATGGATGAGCCGTTTGGTGCACTCGACGCACAAACAAAGCAATCGATGCAGCAGTTATTGCTTGATATTTGGAAAAAGGAAAAGACCACAATTGTTTTTATTACACATGATATTGATGAAGCTATTTTCTTATCGCAACGAATTTACGTAATGCAAGCAAGACCAGGGAAAATTATCGAGGAAATTGACGCAGACCTTCACCTGTTTCAAGATGGTGACTTGGTGGAAGTTGATCAATTTATGAAG